>CALJTN010000095.1 GCA_937976175.1 uncultured Clostridiaceae bacterium
CATGGCTACCTTTCTGTTATCAAAGCAATAACTATGTACAAGCTAGGTAGCAACAGTTTTAACGGCTATTGTATAAATGCCATAAAGATGAACTATAAAGCACTTTTAAAAGGTGAGATAAAGCATTTTAGAGAAGTGCCAAACAATGAAAGGTTAATTTTTGATACTGCTGGCGATTATGAATTTACCTTAGAGGATGAAGTAATAGCTTTCGAGCAGGTAAAAAAATTATATGCTGCTCTTGATAAACTTGAGCCTTTAGAACGTGAAGTCATAGAAAGGTATTATATTTTGGATCATTCTTTATGCGAGATAGCTTGTGATAGTGATAAAAATTATTATCAATTTGCAAGAATTAAGAAAAAGGCCTTAGAAAAGTTGAAAGCACTTATGTAAAAAATCGTATATTGCAGAAATGGAATCTACCACTTTTCATCCTACTAAAGGATGGAGATTATAAAATTTAAATAATATATTTTTAAGATTACGTACAAAATTTCTAAGAGGCATATATATTTACTGAAAACAAAATGAAAGGAGTGAAGAATATGGCAGTTGTATCTACTAAGGTAGCCAGTGCTTTAAAACTTACTATGAAGGTAGGGGTTGATGATAGTGGCAAAGACAAATTTACTACAAAAACACTAAGTAATCTAAAGGTTACTGCGGTGGACGAAGATGTTTTTGCTATAGGCCAAGCTATTTCTAACATTAAGACATACCCACTGTTTGGCATCGACAGGGAAGACCAGTACAGCTTAGTTTTGGAGTAGGTCCAAAGCTTAGGATTGCAAGCTAGAACCTAAAAATTAAATAACTTTAAAGGAGGGAAAGCGATATGCATAAATTAGTTATGAGATTTTTAACAGCTACAGAAGGTAAATATTTTACTTTGTCTGTAGATGACCTTAAAGCTGATGAAAACGGAGTTCCAACAGTCACTAAAGCGCAGGTAAATGCTCTTATGGATTTAGTGATTGCAAAGAATATTTTTGCATCAGCAAATGGTAACTTAACTGGCAAGAAAGATGCTAAGATAGTTACTACTGATACTAGCAGCGTTGATATAGCTTAGGGTAATAGAGTTAGTGGATAAAAATATTTATCTGCTAGCTCTATTTTTTTATGTGAATTTTTTGCCGCCTAATAAAAAAGATAAAAGGTGTAATTGATTTTGATATAAATAACAATGGAGAAATAGTTTATTCTAATGGAAAATACATTTTAAAAATAGGTAAAATTTCAGAGGAAGAAGTACTAGGCAAGGTTAATTTGGCTGGTAAGGTAAGAGCAATATAATTTTCTTTTATTGTTATCTTTAAAGTAGGAGTATTCTTTCAGAAATATTAACTTTTCTTCTTTTTTACCAATGTACATAATATATCCATATTCCATTATAATCCAATCTAGACTATAATATTTCTATAAGGTTATTTAGATAGGAGTTGTACTTGGAATGGAAAAACACACAGTTGATAATATAAGAGAGGTTACAATGCCAGTTTATTTTGAATATAGTGAGGATTTTATGAAATACAGTAATCCTATGTTTAGGCTTGTGTATGTTATAGAGGGTAGTGGAATAATGAAGATAAATGGACAAACAGTTATTTTTTCTGCACCTGCTCTTTTTTGCTTTAATGAGCTGGATGAGGTGGAACTGCAGCAGAAAATAAAAATCGAGACTCAGGTTGTGTATTTTAATCCAATAGTAATCAATAACGCCCTACAGCTTGATGTCATACGAAAAGATTCTAGTGAATTGTCCCGTACGGAATACCAAGATTATTTTCTTCTTAATCCGTTTATAGATAGGGAGGAGTTCGGCAGACATTATATTGAAATAGGGCCTATAACCTCAAAGCGAATATCTAGGCTTTTTGAAGGAATCAAGGAAGAGCTCACCTATATGGAAAATGTCTTTTGGCCATGCAGATCTAGAAGTTATCTGCTGGAAACACTATTTTTAATTCAAAGTATGACAACTGATTCAAGAAATAAGGAAAGTCTGTGTCTTCCAGAGTCCTCAGAGGATATAAGCAATATAATTTTATATCTATATACCAATTATGATAAGAAAGTTACCATTGAAGAGCTCACGGATATATTTCATATTAATAGAACAACACTTTCAAAAAAGTTTAGAAAATCTACTGGGATTTCCATAATAGAATATCTAGTGAAATACAGAATAAAAATGGCATCAGTAATGTTGCGGGAAACAATGCTTCCTATTTCAGAGATAGTAAATAGAGTAGGCTTTAACGATAGTGTTCACTTCTTAAGAATGTTCAAAAAACATATGGGCTACACACCTTCGGGATATAGAGAAAAATATATATATTAGTAAAATCATAGCAAAGCAAGAATTTTAAGCTTAAGTTTATTTTACCAAGAATACTATAGGTGATTTAAAGCATGACTAATATCACTTTTGCTGAACCTAACGTTTGCGTTTAGATACTGACAATAATCCTATTTATGCTGATAATACTCAATTACCTAAAAGTTAGAAACCTCCTATAATTAAAGTATAGACCTAATAAAATTCGAGGAGGAAGTAAAATGAAAAATATAAGTCTTAAGAAATTTAAAGCTAAAGTATCTTATCTGACAGCATGTCTTTTAGCAGTATTTATCCTTGGAGGAGCAGTTCCTCAAAAGGCATTTGCTGAACCAATTCAACCTAACTTTCCAGTAGTATCTGGCATGCAGAATTTAAGTGAAGGAGTTTTTGTAAGCACTGGCGAATACTCTAAGGTTAATATGGGGCTCATAGTATCAGGTGATGAGGCGGTAATAATTGACACAGGACTTGCTTATATAGGATATACTCCAAATGAGGCTTTAAGAGTTAAGCAGTATATTGAGGAAAACAACTTAAAGCTAAAATATATATTTATTACTCATCATCATTTAGACCATGATGGAAACCTAGCAATATTTGAAAATGATGATACAGTTATCTATGATCCAAGCAACACCGAGGACAATCAGCTCATTTCTTTTGGAGATAAGACCTTTAAGATAATAAGGACTAACGGACATTTTAATGATGAACATATTAGTATTGAGATTGTTAATGAGAAGATACTCTTTGCAGGTGATGTTGTGGTTACATGTTTACCTACTGCAACTGCCTTCGGGGGAAGTTTTAAGGGACTTGTTCCAACACTTGAAATGCTCAGGACAAAAAATTATTCTGTAATAGTGCCAGGACATGGAGATATAATAAACCCTCACCAAGCTATAAGAATGAATCTAGAGTACCTTAAAAATGTTAAAAAGTATGTAAATAAGATTATAAATGATGGGGGAACACTAGAAGAGGTGCTTAAGATAAGCCTTAGCGACTGCCTAAAAAATCTGAAATATTTGGATATGGAAAGTGCCGATATGATTCATCAGCGTAATCTTAAAACAGCATATGATGAGTTTCTAAATGAAAAATAGATAAACACAGCAAAATATTATTCAATCATGTAGAAGTACAAAGCTATAGTAGTAAGCAACAGTTTTTTGTGAAAGAGTGTTCAGGTATTTTTGCATAATATGGAAATGTAAAAATAAAATTTAAGAATTCAAAAGGATATTTGTGCGTTAAAACCACAAGTATCCTTTCTTTTCATTTTTAAAGAAAAATGATTAAAACTATAAGTACCATTACTATAACCTTATTACTTAGTGTATCTGCTGTGGGATGCACTAAAACACAAGTTAGCAGTGGAAATGCTGCAAGCACTGAAACAGCAACTACTCAAACAACATCAGTGGAGGGGCAACAGCTGAATTAAATGGTGGAAAAGTTACGGTCAATGGAGAAACAATCACTGAAATCATCCATTCACAAATGGGGGGGAGAGGAAAGCGTCAATAGTTATGGGCGGAATATGGATTTAGCCAATATAGATATTAAACAAATTAAACTTGCTATTTAATTAACGACATTTATCTAAAACCTAAAATATTTAGATATTAAAAAAGAGGAGCACCCAGCTTGGTGCTCCTCTACTTTTTTTGATGGATTTCAATAGAACTTGATTTTATCGGTAAATAGTGTTTATTGTGAACCATAGGAAGTTCTGTATCTTCATACATGGTTTCCTGTATTAGATAAAACTGGTTTTCAAGGGAAATTGGAGATTCCTTTGCTGAAAAGTTTCCAGAGGTTGAATATTTTATTTCAACTAATATGTTACTGCATATTTTATAAATTTCTTTTTCTACAAATTCCAAAACTTTATCATGATCATTTAAATCTATATTATATTTTGATATGGCCTCAATTGGCAGTAAGGTAAAAGAGTAGGCTGCAGGGTTACCTTGAGATTTGTACCATCTATCAATAAGTACAACAGCAGCAGTCTTTTTTCCTAAAGTTTGATTAAAATAGTCCGTGGAGGGTTCTATACGTAGATTCATCTTAACCTCATCAATTGCATCAACTGAGCACTTGTATACTGGATGTCCAATCGTCTCCAAGCCAATGGATTTATCAGAGTGAGGTTTTATAATAAAATTTCCTTTTCCTCTAATATTTTTAACTAGCCCATCATCTTGCAATAATGTAAGCGCTTGTCTTAAAGTTGTTCTACTAATTCCAAGTGATTTTGATAGGTCAGGTTCTGATGGTAATCTACTTCCTTCAGGAAAAGTGCCTTCATTTATCATTTTGAAAAGCTCATTATATACGGTTACAAATTTTAGATCCTTTTCCTTGCCAACTATACTGAATTCATCCATTAAAATAACACCTTTCTCCAGAAAATCAATTTGTCTAGACAAGTATATTGGTCTAGCTGCAAATTTTAATAAAAATGTTGTCAATATTAATTATAGCTGTAATTTTATAATTAGACAATAAAATACTGCAAACAGCTTTATTTCATCTATAAAAGAATCATGCAGGCTATGATTTATCTGTATTTTACCATAGTATTACAGTTTTGAATAGATGCAAATTATAAAGTAATTTAAATGTCGAAAAGGAGTACAAAAAACTTGACAGAGAAATATGGACATGCTACACTCGTTGTATAGACAAAAGTACAAGTAAATAGACAAGTAAAGAAAGAAATAGATAGGTAAAGAAGGAAATAGATAGGTAGATAAGGTGTCTATTGTTTTATAAGAAATTATAAAATTTTTCATTTGTGGAGTGAATCAGCATTTTTAGCAATATATGATTTTCCTCTATCATAGTTGTAACCGTATAACAAAGATGATTTACTCACAGGGTTCAATGAAACAATATCATATTATTCAGGAGTTATAACCGATGTCTTTACTATGGAATATTTAGAGGTATAAAAAATTTGGTTTAGAAAGGATGAATTATGAATAAGTTTAAAAGAATTTTTACAATTGTAGTAGACTCCCTTGGAGTTGGAGAAATGCATGATTCAAAAGAATATGGAGATATAGGAGTAGATACTCTAGGACATATATCACAGGCAGTAGAAAGTTTTAAAATTCCTAACCTGCAAAAATTAGGACTGGCTAATCTGCATGAAGTAAAACATGTAGAAGCAGTTGCAAAACCTTTAGCACATTTCATGAAAATGAGCGAAGTAGGCATAGGCAAGGATACAATGACAGGACATTGGGAAATGATGGGCTTAAAGATAGAAACTCCATTTCAAACCTTCACAGACTCAGGATTTCCAGAGGAACTTTTGGAGGAGCTAAAAGCAAGAACTGGCCGCAATATTGTAGGAAACAAGAGTGCCAGTGGTACTGAAATTTTAGATGAATTTGGGGAACATCAAATGAACACAGGAGATATGATTGTATACACTTCAGCAGATTCTGTGCTTCAAATTTGTGGCCATGAAGAAACTTTTGGCTTAGAAGAGCTTTATCGCTGCTGCGAAATTGCAAGGGAATTAACCTTAAGGGATGAGTGGAAGGTTGGAAGAGTTATTGCAAGACCATACATAGGAGCAAAAAAAGGGGAGTTTAAGCGCACAAGCAATAGACATGACTATGCCTTAAAACCATTTGGACCAACTGTCTTGAATGCATTAAAGGATGGCGGGTTTGATGTAATATCCGTTGGAAAAATAAACGATATATACGACGGCGAAGGTATAACTGAAAGCCATAAGTCAAAGAGCTCAGTTCATGGCATGGAACAAACCTTAGAGTTAATGGATAAAGCTTTTAAAGGATTATGTTTTGTAAACTTAGTTGATTTTGACGCACTTTGGGGACATAGAAGAGATCCAATTGGTTATGCTAAAGAATTAGAAAAATTTGATATTAATTTAGGTAAAGCATTAGAAAAACTAAAGGAAGATGATTTGTTAATAATTACTGCAGATCATGGCAATGACCCAACCTATAGTGGCAGCGACCATACAAGAGAATTTGTTCCTTTCTTAGCATATTCACCATCTATGCGTGAAAATGGGTTAATGGAAACAAGTAGTAGCTTTGCTGATCTTGGAACTACTATAGCAGATAATTTTGAGGTAGAAATGCCTGAAAATACAATTGGAGAGTCAGTACTGAAAAAACTAATTTAGAAAAGGGACAGTGAATAATGGAAAACATAATTAGCAAGATGAGTAACAAATCATATGAAAGTTTATTAGGGAAGATACCAATAGCATTAGTAGGTGTTGCATTAGTAGGATTTGGACTAGCATTTAACTCAACTGCTGGGTTAGGAAATGACGCTGTTGCAGTTTTATATGATGGAGTTCGTAATACACTTGGACTACAGGCAGATAAGCTTGGACTAGTTACAAACTTGGTGAATTTTATTCTTATTACCGTGGTATTTTTCCTTGGACGCAAGTACATAAATATAGGAACTTTTATTTATGCACTGCCTATGGGCAACTTCGTCAATATAGGATTTAAGCTTTACGAGATACTTAATATCCCTAGCACCCTAGGGGGGAGAATACTAACTTCTTTCTGTGGCTGCAGCATGCTGTTTTTAGGTATTGGTATATTTATAGCAGTGGATATTGGGATGGATCCTTGTACAGGTGTAATCATGCTGGTAAGAGATAAAATAAAAGGCCAATATAAAACAGCAAAAATAATCTGCGATATTATCTCACTAGCATTAGGCTTCTCCTTTGGAGGAAAAGTAGGAGTTGTCACAGTTATTGCAGCACTTATAGCTGGGCCAGCTATACAAAAAATATCAGAAGTTTTTAATAACAAAGTTCTTAGGAAGATGAATTTAGGAAAATTAGCTGTTGATTAACCAAAAGTTTATTATAGAGAATTTTTTAGAAGATAGATATATTTAAATTTCGTAGAAAGCCATTTGGAATTTGATCTAAGAAACCCTGGGTAGAAAAAATTTCCACCCAGGGTTTCTTGTGAGTGATCCTATGGCGAGGATCACTTGCTAGCAGATAAAATGAATATTGATAATTTTTCAATAAACATGTGGAGAATTGAACTCACAAATAAATTTAAGAAGCTTTTCGATAAATGTTTAGAAATATAGAGAAGAAACTATTAGGGTGGGCAGAATAGAATGTGATATAATTTAGAAATGGCGTGATAGCATTGGATAATGAGTTAAAAGAAATGTTGGTTAAGTTGTTAGAAGGTCAGAATAGGCTTGAAAACAAATTTACTGGACTTGAAACAGAAGTTAAGAAAAATTCTATAAAACTTGAAGCAATAGAAAAGAAAATAGATATAATTGCCGAGGTGCAGACATCACATAAAGAACAAAATGAACGTAGCTTTGCAAAGGCATTAGAAGAACAGAGCAATACAAAATACTTATGATGTAGCTTATCTAAAATCAGTAAAATAAATATGTGGTCTTGGGGTTTTCCCTTAGGCTACTTTTTTTTATGGCTTAAGCAAGGAGAAGACTTCCAGTCATCTCCTATGACCCCTGGCAGGTTGTGAGAAAATCCAAACTTTATGGTATAATTTCATATTTTGTTAAATCTATAAAATATAAAATAAACACTATAGTAGCTTAAAATCTAAGTTGCAGTAGTGTTTATTTTTCATAAAATTAAGCCAATGATATTAAAAGTGTCATTAGTTTATGCTATAATTTTCTTGAACTAAGAATGTGTATTAAGTAAAAGAAATGGCTGAAGTATATAATATAACTGAAAAAGAGGTATAAATTATGATAAAACCAATTGTAAAAGATATATTGTTTTTAGGACAAAAATCAGAAGATGCAACTAAAAATGATATAGTAGTAATTGATGATTTAGTAGATACATTAAGAGCAAACTTAGAGTATTGTGTTGGATT
>CALJTN010000096.1 GCA_937976175.1 uncultured Clostridiaceae bacterium
CAACCTATAATAGGTATTTTGGAGGGTCACCCTCTAATATTGCTATAAATACAAAAAGACTAGGGATAAATTCACTAGTTGCATCTTGTGTAGGCAATGATGGTCTAGGGAAGTTTTTAATTAGCAGTCTTAAGGAAGTAGGTATTGATACAAGCTGTGTTAATACTAGTGAAAATTCAACTAGTATGGTTTTAGTTACTAAAAGCAAGGCTACTCCTATCCCTATATTTTATAGGGATGCAGACTATCAGTTATCTTACAATGAAAGACTACATAATGCTTTAAAGCATTGTAAAATTATGCATTTTTCTTGTTGGCCTATTTCAAAGCAGCCATCTAGGAGTGCCATAGAAAAAGCTATTGAAGAAGCAAGAAATAATGGTGCACTAGTATGCTTTGATCCTAATTATCACCCGATGCTTTGGGAAAAGAATGTGGATGGAATAGAATATGTAAAATCAATTATAAGTAAAATTGATATTATTAAGCCATCGGAAGATGATGCCGAAAGAATTTTTGGAAAAGATACTAATGAAAATCAAGTTAAGAAGTTCTTAGACCTTGGAGCTAAAATGGTAATTATGACACTAGGAAAAGAAGGTGCACTAATTTCAAATGGAGTAGAGACCCTTAAAATGGATACCTTAGCAAAAGAAGTGGTAGACACAACTGGAGCTGGAGATGCCTTTTGGTCAGGCTTTTACGCAGCTATAGTAAAGGGGTATACCTTAAGGAAGGCACTAGAACTAGGCTTTGCAGTAAGTGCATATAAATTAAGATATGCGGGAGCAGTGGTACAGCTACCTACTCTTGAAGAAATTAAAAAAATATATGGATTATAAAATAATCGCAATTTAAAGGAGAGATTCTAGATGGAAGTAAAAAATCAAGTGCAGCTTATCACCTATCCAGACTCCCTAGGAGGAGATTTAAAAACCCTTAATAAAGTGCTTATAAAGTATTTTTTAGATGTTTTTAAAGGCGGGATTCACATTTTGCCTCCATTCCCGTCATCAGGAGACAGGGGATTTGCACCACTCACTTATTTGGAAATTGAGACTAAGTTTGGAAGTTGGCAGGACATAAAGGCTATAGGAGAACATTTTGATGTATTGGTGGATTTGATGATTAACCACATCACCAGGCAGTCTCTCTTCTTTCAGGACTTCCTAAGTAAAGGAAGAAATTCAGAATATGCTGACTTGTTTATTACCTTGGATAAAGTTTGGAGAGATGGAAACCCAGTAGAGGAAGATATTAAAAAAATGTTCCTTAGAAGGAAATTACCCTATTCCACTTTTACAATAGAAGAAACTGGTGATTTAGAAAAGGTGTGGACAACTTTTGGAAAAACAGACCCCTCTGAGCAAATTGATTTAGATATAAAATCACAAAAGGTAAAACAACTTTTAAAGGACTTTTTTCTTAATTTCAGCAATAACAATGTTAAAATTGTAAGATTAGATGCAGTTGGATATATTATTAAAAAGCTTGGAACAAGCTGCTTTTTTGTGGAACCTGAGATATATGAGTTCCTTGAGTGGACACGGAAAATGGCAGATTCTCTGGGAATTGAACTGCTTCCAGAGGTTCATGCCCATTATACAACTCAATATAAGCTAGCGGACAAGGGCTTTTGGATTTATGATTTTATATTGCCATACACTATTCTTGAAACCTTTATTAATAAATCCAGCTCAAAGCTTTGCTCTTACCTAAAGACTCGTCCAAAGAATCAATTTACAATGCTTGATTGCCATGATGGTATTCCGGTAAAACCAGATATGGATGATCTTATAGATACAAGAGAAGGTAGAAAAGTAGTAGATGTTTGCATTGAAAGAGGTTCAAATTTAAGCCTTATCTTATCCGAAGAACATAAGGCAAAGGATGGATTTGATGTTCACCAAATCAGAGGCACATACTACTCTATTCTAAATTGCGATGATGATGCTTATATGGCAGCTAGAGCTATTCAGTTTTTTGCACCAGGTATACCTCAGGTATATTATGTAGGACTTCTAGCCGGTGAAAATGATAATGAAAGTGTAGAGCTCAGGGGTGACGGACGTGAAATTAATCGTCACAACTTTAGTCTTGATGAAATTGAGAAATCTCTTGAAAAAGAAGTTGTGCAAAGATTACTTAAACTAATAAGGTTTAGAAATGAATATGTCGCCTTCCAGGGAAAATTTAAGGTTCTAGATTCAGAGGATGAGGAAATTCATCTCATGTGGGAAAATGGGGACAAGTACTGCACATTATTCATAGAGCTTAAAACCAATAAATCACTAATTGAATTCATAGATGAAAATGGAGTGAAGGTGCAATATATAATATAAGGTTACAGCACCACAGGTGATGATTTAGGTTAATATTGAAAATTGATGTATTTTTGTAGATATGCTATGATTAGCACATATATACATTTTAATAATATTAATTTTGCAGAGGGTGTTTGTATGGCAACAATAAAGGACGTAGCTAAAATAGCTGGAGTTACAGTTACTACGGTATCAAGGGTATTAAATAATAGAGGGTACATAAGTGACATTACAAGGAAAAAGGTCTATGATGCTATGGCGGAATTAAGTTACCAGCCTAATGAAATAGCAAGATCCTTGTTTAGGAAAAAATCCAATTTTATAGGACTTATTATACCAAATGTATCTCATCCTTTTTTTGCTGAGTTAACTAATTATATAGAATACTATGCTTACAAATCAGGATATAAAGTTTTAATATGTAATTCATACAAAGATAGCGTTAAAGAAAAGGAATATGTAGAAATGCTTAAAAGGAATCAAGTGGATGGGATAATTATGGGAAGTCATACCTTAGACACTTCTGATTATTTAACACCTACATTGCCTATTGTAGCTATAGATAGAAATTTATCACAGGGTATTCCTTTTATTACATCAGATAACTATAAAGGGGGGCTACTGGCTACAAACCTCTTAATTGATAGAGGGTGTAGAAAGCTTGCTCATATTAGTGGGCCACTAGAACTAAATACCCCAGCTAATAAGAGACATCAAGCCTTTATAGATGTTGTAACTGAAAGAAAAGTTCAGTATGTCGTAAAACCGGCTAATTTAGATATATTCGAGAGTTATGAAAAGTTAGCAAAGGAGCTGCTCACTGAACATCCAGATATAGATGGCATTTTTGCTAGTAGTGATATGATAGCAGCGACTATAATCCATGTTGCTAGTTCTATGGGGAAAAGTATACCAGGAGATTTAAAAATAGTGGGGTATGATGATATAAACCTAGCAGCTTTAATTGTTCCACCCTTAACTACCATAAAGCAACCTATAGAGCAAATGGGAGAGCTAGCTGTAAACATGCTTATTGACCAAATAGAAGGTAAAGTAGTAGAGCTAGAAAATGTTTTACCTATAAACCTTATAGAGAGAAGGACTACTTAATTACCTTAAAAAACTGCTAACCACAGGTGTAAGCAGTTTTTTTAAGGTAGACACTCATATATGTCTGAAAACTCAATGTTAATTTGCTCTATTTGGCTTTTACAATCATCACTAGGTAGTTTTAATATTTCATCATCCTTAACAAGGTACACAGGTATTTTAATTGTAAATTCACTACCTTTACCTAATTTACTTTTTAAAGAGATTTGTCCACCATGAAGATCTACTAGGGATTTTACAATAGCGAGTCCTATACCACTTCCTTCAGAAATCCTAGACAAAGACTTGTCTACTTGGACAAATCTTTCAAAGATTGCCTTTTGTTTTTCTGCAGGTACGCCTACACCCGTGTCTTTAACAAAAATACTTATGAACTCATGCCCATCTTCTATTTCAACAATAACTTTTCCGTGCTTAGGAGTAAATTTTATAGAATTTGAAAGCAAATTAAGCATAATCCTTTCAAGCATATCGCTATCAAAAACCATTGATTTTTCCTCCACATTCGTATCGAAAATTAATTCTATTTCTTTATTTTTTGCGTATTCCACTACAGAAATTGTAATATCCTCAATAACTTTTACTATATCAGATTCTGTTTTATTTAGTTTTATATGTCCCGAATCTATTTTAGTGATATCTAAGATATTATTTATAAGTCTAATTAATCTCAAGTTATTTTGTTTCATCATATTTAAATATCTATCTATTTTAATATTGTGATCAATGTTAGAGCTATTATTAATGCTTTCTATCATTTGTAATGCTGAAAACATTACATTTACTGGTGTTCTAAGCTCATGGGATACATTGGTAATGAATTCAGCTCTTAATTTATCGTACTTTAGAGTTTCCTCTAAAAGCCTATCCTTTTCTCTTACCGTATCAAGTAGCTGTTTCTTTTCAGATATATCCCTGCAAACCACTAGCCATACATCTTCTTTATAAAAAGGGAACTGTCTTGATATTATTTCTACAGAAATAGTTTTACCATTTATACGAGAAGTAATTTTTTGCTCAGTTAAAGGCATAAGTCCCATTTTAAATATATTTTCTAAGTTTTTTTCTGGATTTTCTTTATTTAAGTCTTTATCTACATAGACAATATCCCATAAGTTTTTTCCAATTATATCCTCAAGTTTTTCAGCACCTAAAAATGATACCCCTGTACTATTGGAAAACAATAGTGTATTTCTATCAATTATATATACTGCTTCTGGCATAAATTCTACTAGGTTTCTATACTTTTCTTCGCTATCAATTAATAACTTTTCAGTCTCTAGTTGATTTGTTATATCCCTTATGACTGACAAAACCGCATTTTCACCTTTATATTTAATTAAACAGGAGGCGGATTCTACATGTATAATACTTCCATCTAATCTTATTATTTTAGTTTTAGATATTGGAGTAGTTTTATGTTTTTCTATTGCTTCACACCTGGATATGTATGTAGGTCTAGAATCTACATGAATAAAATCTATAACATTTCTACCTACTAACTGTTCAAGTTT
Source organism: uncultured Clostridiaceae bacterium (assembly GCA_937976175.1). Classification (GTDB taxonomy): domain Bacteria; phylum Bacillota; class Clostridia; order Clostridiales; family Clostridiaceae; genus Clostridium_AD. Next base: position 4,949 of record CALJTN010000096.1, read on the forward strand.
ATCAAAGCCCAGCAATTCTAATCCGGCTTTGTTTGAAAACACATTTTTGTTTCCTACTTGAATATATACTGAATCCGGTAGAAATTCTATTAATTTTTTATAATACTCTTCACTCTCAGAAGCAGGCACTTCTTTTTCTTTCTTTTCCGTGATATCCCTAGCAGAAAAAATAAATCCTTTAGTCTGTGCACTTTTATCAAACAATGGTTTCACTTGAACTTCTATATATAAGAAATGCCCGTGTTTGTGCTTATAACGACATTCCAATATGCTAGGAGTATTAATACTGCTTTGAGAGGATTCTTTAATTAATTTTTTTAATTCACCTGCTATATAATCTACGTCATCATCATGCAAAAAATTAAGAACATTTTTACCTATAAGGTATTCTGGTTCATATCCTAATATTGACTTGTGGGAAGGAGTAACATACTGAAAAAAACCATTGATGTCTGTTTTTGATACCATATCCACAAGGTTATCAAAGATTTCTTTAAAACTAGCCAACTGCTTATTTTCCACTGAATGTAAATAATTTTTCTTGTTATCATCCATAATGAGAGCCTCACAATCTAATGAGTTTAGTATTACACGTTGTATGCTTCAATGATTAATATCCATATTATATAATATTAATTATAATTTGGCAATGACATAGGTTTCGTAGTTTTTATATTAAAAATTTATCATTTGTTTACATATAATAAATTATTAATACTGATATATTGTAAATATTGTGATAAAATATTAATGTATTAGATTTGAGAGGGGATAACTATGGAAACTTTTAAAAAGATATTTAAGGATTGGGTAGTGCCAATAATTGCAGCTGTTATAATAGCATTTATTATAAATAAGCTTATTTTCTTTAATGTGACTGTGCCAACGGGATCCATGCTACCTACCATAAACCTAAAGGATAAGATTTTAGTGACAAGAGTTCATAACAAAGATAATCTTAGACACGGAGATGTAGTAGTGTTTCATTCCGAAGAATTAGATGAGGATTTAATAAAAAGACTTATTGGACTACCAAATGATGAAGTGGAAATTAAAGAGGATGGGTCACTATACATAAACGACCAGAAAATAGATGAGAGCTATATTGTATACCACGGTGGTAGACCAGGAAGATTTAAAGTGCCAGAAGACAGTTATTTTTTTATGGGAGATAATAGAGCTAACTCTTTAGATGCAAGGTATTGGGAAAATCCTTATATACATAAGAAGAATATAATGGGTAAGGCAAGAATTATAATTAGTCCGTTTAGTAGATTTGGAAGATTAAAATTAGACCCTTTAGAAGATTTGAAAAATTAAAATAGTAAAATAGCAGATGTGTAAATAATGTTTACACATCAGTTATTTTATTTTTTTGAAATTCCTTAATTAACATATAAAATATTCAATAATAATTATTGGAGGGAAAACAATATGGAATTAAATAAATTAATCGAGGACATGAAAGAGGAGATTATTAAATCTACTCAAGAAATCGTAAGAATTAAGAGTCTAGAGGGTGAACCAAGTACAGGAATGCCTTTTGGCGAAGGTGTAGCTAGGGCATTAGAA
>CALJTN010000097.1 GCA_937976175.1 uncultured Clostridiaceae bacterium
TAAATTTAGACATAAAAGATAAGGTTGATAAAGCTTTAAATTCAAAAATAGTTAACAACGATGTTATAACTATAAATCGAGCTGTAAACCTTAAAGTCTTTGTAGATAATAAAGAGCTTAATATAAAATCTGCGGAAAAAGATATAGCTTTAATGTTAAATACTGAAAAAATAACTTTAAGTGCTAATGATAAAGTTTCACCTCCAATAGAAACTAAGCTTTCTACAGGCATGGATGTTTGGATAACTAGGGTTGAAACAGAAACTATACAAGAAGTAAAGCCTGTTGATTTTAAAACTGTTATTAGAAATGATAATAATACACTAAAATCTCATAGCAAAGTTTTACAAAAAGGAGTATCCGGTGAAAAAAATGTTACTTTAAATGTGACATATGAGAATGGAAAAGAAGTGAGCAGAGAAGTTGTTAAAGAAGTGATTGTTAAAGAACCTCAGAGTAAAATTATAGTTCAGGGAACTTTGCCAGTCATAAGCTTTTCAAGAGGAGACTCATCAAAGGCTTCTGGAAAAATTCTTAATGTAAAGGCTACTGCTTATTGGGCCGTTTATGGAGTAAATAATACTTATACTGCCTCTGGAAGAAAGGCTGTGCGAAATCCAAATGGCTATAGTACCATAGCTGTAGACCCTAAGGTTATTCCAATGGGAACAAAGCTTTATGTTGAAGGTTACGGCTATGCTATTGCAGCTGATAGAGGCTCTGATGTATTAGGAAATTTTATAGATGTGTATTTCAATACACGTCAAGAGGCTCGTAACTGGGGGGTTAAGTACTTAAAAGTACAAATACTCGATTAATTTCTTTACCATAGTTTATATTTAATAGAGTACACATCATTGCAAGAACTGTCACAGAGGCTATTTCTGTGGCAGTTTTTATTTTTAAATAAGTATAGTTATTTCTTTTATCTACATTCTTATTTTATCTTGGCATATTAAATACCAACTTGCCACTTGCCACTTGGGTGGCACTTTTTTATGTAACTTTTTCTACATTATGTTATAATATGTATGTACTAAAAATAAGGGGGTAATAACGTGGCATTATATGTATCATCAGTAGTAAAAAAGTTTGGTGAAAAAACCGCCGTAGACAACATTTCTTTTAATATTGAGAAGCCAGGTGTCTTTGGCTTGCTCGGCACAAATGGAGCTGGAAAAACCACTACAATAAGAATGATTTTAGGTATTCTTGAAAAAAATAGTGGGACAATTCAGTGGAATGGTAAGCCTGTTACAAGAGAAAGCGTAAAATTTGGATATCTACCTGAGGAAAGAGGCTTGTATCCAAAGGCTAAAATAGTAGAACAGCTTTCATATTTCGGAAAACTTCGTGGTATGGACGGAGCCTCATTAAAAAAAGTTATAAATTATTGGTTTGACAGACTTAAAGTATCTGAGTACTCAAAATCTACAGCAGAGCAATTATCTAAAGGTAATCAGCAAAAAATTCAATTGATAACAGCACTTTTACATGATCCTGAATTAATTGTTTTAGATGAACCTCTAAGTGGTCTTGATCCAGTTAATGCTGATTTATTTAAAAGCGTAATTCATGAATTAGTTGAAAAGGGTAAGTTTATTATAATGTCCAGTCATCAAATGCAATCCATTGAAGAATATTGTCAAGATCTCGTAATATTAAAAAATGGTCAAACAGTTCTCAAAGGAAACTTAAAAGAAATTAAGGCTGGTTATGGAAGAACAAACCTTACAGTGAACTGTCAAGATGAAATTGATGGTCTTATAAAAACTCAAGGCATAAACCTTATATCAAAAACTGCTACTGGGTACGAGTTTAAAATTAAGTCTGATGAAGAAGCATATACTCTTCTTGAAAAAATCATCGGTTCAAAAATAAGACTTGATAAATTTGAAATTCGCGAACCCTCTCTTCATGAAATATTTATCGAAAAGGTTGGTGAACAATAATGAAAGAATTTCTTACGGTTTTAAGCTATACATTCAAGGAAAACTCAAGAAAAAAAACATTTATTATCTCAACAGTGATTACACTTATTTTAACTGTTTTAATAGTTAGTTTACCAGCTATAATAAAGAGCTTTGATAAGGGTGGAACAAATAAAACACAAGAGCAGGTAAAGCTTGAAGAAGCTTCTAAACAATCGCTAAAGGGAGTTGTATTTGTAGTTGACTCCAAGGACATGCTTAAGGGAGATTTAAATAAACTTGGCCTAGCTTTTTCAGAGTACGAATTTAAGTCTGAATCTGCTGATAATATTGATAAAGTTAAAAACAATGTTAAAGAACAAGAAACTTATTCTCTACTAGTTTTAGATGAGAAAAATGGTATCCCTACCTTTGATTATTTAGTTAAACAAAGTGGCAGTGGCCCAGAACCCTATGCAGTAAGCCGCGTTATAAAAAATATTTTTGTAACGAATTTATTAAAGACTGCTAATGTGCCTGATGACATTTCTGCAATAGTACAAAGTGACGTTTCTTATAACGTTAATGAACTAGGTAAAAGAAAAGTTAATAGTTACATTTCAAGTATAATTATAAGTATGTTACTATTTTTTGCAATTTACTATTATGGTTACGGAGTAGCTATGTCGGTGGCTTCTGAAAAGACTTCAAGAGTAATGGAGCTCCTTGTAACGTCTACAAAACCATCAAAAATAATTCTTGGAAAGAGTGCTGCCATGGGACTCCTTGGGTTAATTCAACTATTTATGGTTGTATCTACTGGTGCGCTGACATATAAACTAACTTTCCCTGAGAATTTTGCAATAGCAGGTCAATTACTTGATTTTTCTAATTTTACACCCTTTAGCCTTATGATGATAGTTGTATACTTTCTATTGGGTTACTCCCTATACGCTATGATGAATGCTGTTGCTGGTGCTAGTGTTAGTAAAGCAGAAGATGTCAACTCATCTATAATGCCTATATCTATGATCTCTATAGTAGGATTTTACATGGGGTATTTTTCACTTGCAGTTCCTAAAAGCAGTATAGCAATAGTTTCATCTATAATTCCATTTTCAGCCCCATTTTCCATGCCTTCTAGAATTTTAGCAACAGAAGTTCCCGTTTGGCAAATTGCAGCCTCTATATTCTCTTTACTAATAACAATTATTTTTATTGCTTGGATATCTATAAAAATATATTCCTCTGCTATACTTCATTATGGTAAGCGTCTAAAACTAAAGGATTTAGTGAAGATGTCAAACAGCAATAAATAATAATATGAAAAATTAGGGGGCAGTTAATAATTTTCTATAAATCATTAACTGCCCTTACTTTTTCTATTATTTAAAAATTATATTAAACAGGAGGAAACGATGTGAGGATATTTTTTAAGTATATAGCCAAATGTATGTTAGAAAAAAAAGCTAGATTTTGCTTGTTAATTTTAGCTATAGCAATGAGTACAGGGCTGTTAGTAACAGTTTCAGGAACAGTTAAAATTGCAATAAGCAGTTTTGAAAAACCAATGACAGAATCCTTTGAAGGGAAAGAAATAATTATATCTTCTAAGGGTGCTGAGCCTTTCTTTAATACTAAAGATATAAAAGAAGAAGGAATTATAAACATAAACAGCGAGATTGCCTTTTCAGCAACTACTAATAGTGATGAAATAAATAATGTAACCCTTAGAGGTAAGGAAGATAAAAACATAAACAAAGATAATTTAATTGAAGGTAATTTAAGTGAGTTTACTGGAGAAAAGTGTATAATTTCAAAAAGAACATCTATAGAAAAAAACTTAAAAATAAATGATGAATTAGAATTATTCATCGGAGGAGAAAGTAAAAAGTATAAAGTTGTAGCCATAAGCGCCAATAATGCCACCTTCTATAATGATAATAAAACTTCATACCAAATAATAGTTCCATATAAATATCTATCAGAACAATTTAAAGTGGAAGGAAAATATAACTACGTAACAGCAAATAAAACCCTGGATGATTTAAAAGAAAGCGTAAAGAAGTTTAATGATAACAATACACAATTTGAAGCTAAGGAACTTTTTGATTTAGCAGCAATTGAAAAGCAAATGAGTTCATTTACTACAATATTATATGCCATGCTTATAATCGTACTATTTATGAGTGCAATAATTATATATGGTTCCTTTAAATTAACCATAACTGAGAGATTATCCGTAATAGGAACATTCTTAAGTCAAGGTGCATCGCAGTGGACTGTAGCAAAGATACTTTTTTTAGAGAGTATGGGCTATGGAATAATAGGGGCAATTTTAGGAAATATTCTCGGATATGGAGGGCTATACTTAATTAATTATTTTATATCGCCATTAAAGGAGTATGGAATAATTGAAAGCTTCTCAGTAAATCCAATATATTTTTTAGTAGGAGCCATCTTTGCAATAGCATTCTCTTGTATATCTGCAATGGTTCCAATAATAAAAATAAGAAAGCTAGAGGTAAAAGAAGTTATATTAAACAATGTAAATATATCAATGCACATAGGCTGGGTAAAATTCATCCTAGGAACAATTATATTACTATCCACCATATTTATAAATTCAATAGATGCCCCTTGGGTTAATTCATTGAGTAGTATATTTATACTAGTATCTACCATAGGTCTTGTGCTTATGTATCCTAAGGTAATCGATGTAATAACTAATGTACTCTATAAGGTCTTTAGAGGAAGAAGTAAGGTCATAGTATTTGCTCTTAACAATTTAAGAACTTCAAAGGTGCTTATGGGTAATATTACACTTATAGTAATTTCTATGTTATCAATATTTATGATTACATCCATAGGGACAAGTATGACGAATTTAGTAGTTGGAGCATATAAACAGATGGATTTTGATGTTTCAGTAACAGGAATCCGCGGAGTACCTGGGCTCCAGGGTGAAAGTGTAACAGATAGATTAATTGCTAAAATAAAAGAAAATGAAAATGTTGATAAGGATAGCATTCAAATACTTAAGAATGGATTTGGCAGAGCAAATGGAGATACAATGATTATTCTTGATGGGATAGATAGCGAAAAATATCCAAAATTTAATGGATATTTAGAGTTAGATAGCGATAGATATAGCCACATGTATAAAAAGTTTGCAAAGTCCACAAATAGTGAAGTTATTATAACTGATAAACTTAAAAGAGCGCTCAATTTAAATGTTGGAGATGAAATTACAGTTGAAGTAAATGACCTAAAAAAGAATCTTAGAATAATAGGTTCAATAGATGGCAAAGTATTCAATAATGGTCAATTTATATTGATAAAAAATGATGCCATGGAAAAAGAATTTAATATTAAAGAAGCTCATCAAATAGCCTTTAAAACTACTAAATCACCAGAGGACGTTAAGAAGGAATTAAAGACCATTGTTAAGGATTTTGGAGCAACTGCTACTACAAGGGATGAATTCCAAGAGCAAAATTTAGATCAAAACCAAATGATAGTTAATGTTTTAAGTATCTTTTCATACTTAGCAATTTTCATAGCGGCTTTAGGAGTGCTAAATAATATTACAATTGGTTTCCTGCAAAGAAAGAGAGATCTTGCAGTTTTAAGTTCAGTAGGAATGTCAGATGGTGCTCGAAATAGAATGTTACTTACTGAGTCAATATTATCAGTAATATGGTCAGTATTAATAGCCCTGCCCTACAGTTATCTAGGATTGTCACTACTTACTAAGACTATGACTGCAATGGAGATGCCAATGCTTATAGTTTTAGATATTAAAGCTGTGCCAATATACGCAGGAGCCGCTTTAGTGTTAATAATATTAGCATCATTGCCAATACTTCTAAAGGGAAAAAAATTATCAATAATAAATGAATTAAAGTATGAATAAAGGGGGAAGTCTTGTGAGTATAATTGAAGTTAATAATTTAAATAAATCCTTCAAAGTGGGAAAAGAAAGTGTTAAGGTACTAAAAGATATAAACTTTAATGTTGAAGAGGGAGAGTTTATCTCAATTATGGGACCATCTGGTGGTGGTAAGTCCACTCTCTTATATTTGCTAGGGGGCCTTGATAAACCAACTTCTGGGACCATAAGCATAGCTGGCAAAGATATTAGTAAAATAAAGAAAAAAGAAATAAGCTGGATGAGAAGAAATAAACTGGGCTTTGTATTTCAATTTTATAATCTAGTGCCAAACCTAAGCGTAGAGGATAATATAATGCTTCCAATAATATTAGATGGTAAAAAGCTTAAGGATTATAATAAAAAGCTTGAAGAGATATTAGATATAATCGGTATGCAGGATAAGAGGAAGCTTACTCCGAGAGAATTATCAGGGGGACAGCAACAGAGGGTTGCTATAGCAAGAGCTTTAATCTTCGAACCTGATATAATATTTTTGGATGAACCTATCGGAAACCTTGACTCAAAATCTGGAACAGATATAATGAAGCTGTTTAAAAAGATAAATAAGGAATACGGAAAAACCTTGATACAAGTAACCCACTCAGCTGAGGCCGCAAAATATGGCACATCTATTATAAATTTAGTTGATGGGGAAATAGTAGCTATGGAAGAACCCGTGGAACAAGTAGTATAATAAAATACCACCCGCTAAGCGGGTGGTATTTTATTACTAAAGAATATATTTAAGAGAAAAATCTTCTCCACTAATTTTTCTAAATAAGTCACCATACTTATATAATCCAGAAGGTTTAATAACTTCATTAATAAGAAATTCACCAAATTGTAATGGCTTTTCTGTTATACTTTCTGTTTCATATTTCTTATTAAACACCTTTGAAAGCATCTCACAGGTTACATCTCCCATAAAATAGTTGTGTAAGTAAATAGGATGGGTGGTATGATGTATTCTAAAGCCCCAAGGTGCTTCTTCCCCAAAAGGTTCCTCATTTAACACTTGTTTTTGAGTTTTCCAGTAAGTATTATAAATGTCATCAAGACAGTTAACGTTACTTCTATATAACTCTTGGTCAAAGAATATATTATTAATTGCCCTTAAGGAATTTAGCTTTTTAAACTCTCTTATGCTATTAAATTCCTTTCCTGCGGCCTCTCCATCCTTGAAAAATTTTCGCGAGAAAATATTTTCATAAATGAAACCTCCGAAAAGATTAGCAATACCCTCTGAAATTATTCCGCTTACTCCGTTATTTAATATTACTTCCTCAGGATTTAAAAGGAAGGAATGAACTGCATGTCCTGTCTCGTGTAACAGAACATTATATTCATGATATTGATTTTTCACATTAGCGATAATTCTTGAATCCTTTGCAGTTTCTATTGGAAAGTTATATCCCCATTCTGACTTATTTGCTCTAGCAAAAATATCATAAGTGATATTGTATTTAGAAATATCAATGCCAAACATCTTAAAGAATTCATGAATGTTTTTATAGTACTCTGACATATCTACTGTCGAATTTAATAATGGTGCAATTTTTGAGTTTATATAGGTTTCATCCCAAGGCATAATTTTGTCAGCATTTATATATTTCTTTGCATATTCAGTTCTTTTTGTATCCATTTTGGGAAGAATCTCATGTAACTGCTTCGTCCAATTGTTAAATATTGAGAGGTCAAGTTCCTGTTTATGTAATTGAAGCTCAACAAAATTATTAAATCCTGAAAGCTTTGCATATTCCTTACGCAAATTGATAAGGTTAATAAATCCGCCATCAACTAGTGGCTTATTTACTTGGCTACGTGCAAAGAAAGCCTTTTTCCGTCTATCCCCATCTTCATCATTGGCTAAGATTTGTGCTATCTCTACTCCAGATATTTCTCGTCCATCTAGGATATTTCTGTGAGTATTTAATATTTTTGAAAGCTCATTGGTCTTTTTCTCAATTTCAAAATTTAATTCATTAAGTTCCTTTGATAAGTGATAGGGTTCAAAAGTTGCATACATAATATCTATTCTTCTTTTATCTACTTGGTCTAAATCTTTATTACGATATTCACAGATTAATTCAAAGTTTGCTCTGTTCTGTAAAATATCCACTATCTTTTCGTATGCTTCATTTGCTCCAAAATCATATCCGGAAGTATATTGAGTCCATGAAAGTTTACTGTATTGAATCTCCGCTTCTTTAATCTTTTTAGCGATTTCTGTAATTTTTTTTATTGAATCCATTTTAACTCACCCCTTATGTCTTATTACAATATTATACCATAAATACAATAAATTATTAAACCGAAATTGCTAAATCTCCCTATTTCATATTTTCAATTTTCAACTTGCCACTTGCCACCTGGGTGGCACCATCTCTCTACCATTTATCTAGCAGGCTTTTTGCTGACATTTTTAAGTCCTCTAAAGTTCCATCATTTATTATAACCTCATGGCATAGATCATTTACTATATGAGCTACATCAGCTTCCGTATTATGCTCAGAACTACTGTTATTTACAGTAGTTTCTCCATCTCTAGAGATTAACCTACTCATTCTTACCTCATCACTTACCTTAACTCCAACAATTAAGAAATTCTTATTCTTCCAATAATCCAAATCTGTTAAAGTTCGTCCTCCTACAATAATAGCCAATTCATCATTGCTTATAATTGATAGTTGCCTAAGAAGCTCTTCATTATAAGCCTCACCTTCTAAACCACTGTTATCCCATCCGTATTTTTTTTCCCCTCTTTCATATATAAGTGCCAACACATAATCACACATAATATTAATATCAAGATCCCTAAATTTATCCGCAACAACTTGCCCAATATATCTCTCAAGCCCTCTCCAGGCTGGATTCACTTTAGATACTTTCATCATTTCTCTGCACAATACACTCATTTTATAAATAACAGAACTCTCTCTTAAAGCACAAAATTGCTCTGCTAGTGCGTCCTTTCCTGAACCCATTTCACCGAAGATAGCTATGCCATTGTAGGTTTTACCCATTT
>CALJTN010000098.1 GCA_937976175.1 uncultured Clostridiaceae bacterium
AAAATGTTTCTTTGAAGTTTTTTACTACTTCTTCATCAAAGGCACTTCCACAACCTGCTAAAATTAACTCGTAAGCATCACTTGGATTAAACTTATCTCTATAACTTCTATCATTACTTACAGCATCATAAACGTCACAAACACAAATTATTTTTGCGAACTTAGAAATTTGATTTTTAGTAAGTCCATAAGGGTACCCCCTGCCATCAACTCTCTCATGGTGCTGTTCTATAGCCTTTAGCACTTGAGTAGATATGGAAAAATTCTTTTCTAGCATCTTTCTCCCATAGATAGGATGTTTCTTAACTTCTTCAAACTCCTCATCCGTTAGTTTGCCTGGTTTAGTTATAATGTCATTATTAATTTTAGTTTTGCCTATATCATGAAGAATTGCTCCAATGGTTAGCTCTTTTAATTCACTTTCCTTTAGGTTCATAGAAAGCCCTAAAAAGATTGCCATAATTCCAGTATCTATAGAATGAAGGTAGGTATAATTGTCATAGGTTTGAATGTCGTATAAACTTTTATTTACATCCCCCAGTTCAATAATATGGTTCACTAAATCTTCCACAACTGATAAGGAGTCCTTAGTTCCTTTTTTGTCTCCCACAGTTACATTTTTCATTATCTTACACATATTTCTCATGGTTATTGCTTTTAAATCACTTAACTTTTCATCTTCTATTGATATATCATCTAATCTAGCATCTTCTACGTATACGTAAAAAACACCTAGATCTTTAAGTTTTTTAATATATTGATGTGTTAGTTTAACTCCTGTTCTTAGCAGTATACTCCCATCATCAGTAAATATATTTTTTCCTAAAACTTCATCAACCTTTACTCTATTAATAAATTCTAGTCTCATGGCCACCTCTAAAAAACCTTTTTTTCTTCAATTATACTATGTTTTTTGTGTATTACAAACATGTTTCTCTATTTTTCTACTCTTTTCTTGAAATTTATATATAAATAGATAAATTCCTCTATATACTTATTTGTACTCTTCTTCTTTCCCTTTAATTTTAGTTAAAACTTCGCTAAGCTCTTCCTTTATTAATTCGCATATTTCAATTATAGCTTCACGAACCTCCATATGTTCCTCAGAATATTTGAATTTAACCACCCAAGTTGGGTTATACTCATCATCTAAGGCTTCTATAGAGTAACCCTTAGCCGTAAACACTTCTTCGTTAAAATAATCATAAATAGCTGTGAATTCCCACTCTTCTACATCCACATGAGTATCAAAAACCAAATTTACTAAGTCCCCATCATAATATAGTTTTGTAACATACTCTGCACCTTCAGAAGTTTCGTAGCTTCCAAGCTCTCTTATAAATTGATTAGTTTCTTTATCTCTTTCCATTAATACCAATGAAGAAAATTGCATAAAATTTATCCTCCCTTATTCTTTGCACTCTTTACAGATGCCCTTTAAATAAACATGACTTTCTGTAAGGGTTATTCCTGTCTTTGCCTTTATCTGTTCCTCTATTTGGGGTATTGGGCAATCTATAACCATCTCTTTATGACATAAATCACATTCAATTATATGCTTATGAGCATTTTTATTTATAGTATAGTTATACATATTGTTTCCCAAATCGAACTTATTTAAAATCTTTTTATTTTCTAACAAATCTAAGGTTATATATACTGTGGATAAATCTATTTTTATGTCTTCTTTTGTAAGTAAAGCATATATAAGATTTGCGTTTATAGCCTCTTTACTGCAAAGCATAATTTCTAGTATACTTTTTCTTGCTTTAGTAACCTTAATATTATTCTCTTTTAGATACGAAATTACATTCATTTTCATCACCTTACTACTTTATTATATCATTTATAGCATACCTCAATATGGTTATGAATACAAGTAATGCATATGAAAATAAATAACAAGTCAACTAGTATTGTTTTTACTGTGAAAATCCCGTTTCTTATAAGAAAGGCTCCTACAAAAGTAGAAGCCTTTTAAAATCCACCTTAATAGCTTAAGCTATTAAGTTAGCTTAACTATTTTATTTCCTTTAATACTGCTACTAAATAACTCCATGTTCTGTCTGTTGATGAGATACTTAGGTGTTCTTTTGGTGTATGTACATCATAAATATTAGGTCCAAAAGATATTAAATCAATATTCCCCCCAAATTTATCACTAAATAATCCACACTCAAGACCTGCATGAATAGCTGCTATTTTAGGCTCTTTACCATACAAATCCTTATGTACCTTTTGGAATACAGTTCTTATTTCAGAGCTTGGGTTATACTGCCACTCTGGATAATCAGATTTAAATTCAATTGCTGCTCCTACCATTTCTGCAAGCACTATAGTCTCATCACATATGGCCTTCTTTAAAGTCTTTACAGAACTTCTTATGGCAGAGTCAAATTCTATATCCTCTTCACAAGTAGTAACAACTCCTAGGTTTGTTGAACTTTGCACTAAGCCTTCAATTGCCATACTCATAGTCTTAACTCCATTTGGAATCATGAAAAGTATTTGAAGTGCTTTTGTACCTGTCTCCTCTGAAAAAGTTCTTTCTACTTTATTCTCTAGTATTTCAATAGCTAAATTAACATCTGGATCAATACTATTTAATTCATTCCTGAATATAGCATTCCACTGGGATAGCTTCTCAAGAACTATCGCCTTATCATTTTCTCTAAATAGTATAATAGCATCAGCTTCACGAGGAATTGCGTTATTTTTAGCTCCACCATTTATTGAATTTATTTTAAAGTCTATAACTGATCTTAAGTCCATTAAGAAACGACCCATAAGCTTATTTGCGTTTCCTCTTTCTTTGTTAATTTCCATTCCAGAGTGACCGCCTTTTAAGCCTCTTAGTCTTATGGCACAGTTGACAAAGCTTTCATCTGCTTCTTCCCAGATTATTGGAAGTTTTATTTTTTCTCTTACTCCACCTGAACAGCTTACAAGTAGTGTTCCTTCTTCCTCTGAGTCTATGTTTATTAATATTCTTCCATCTAAATTTAAAGAATCTAGAGCCTGTGCTCCACCCATACCTGTTTCTTCTTCAGTGGTTACTAATAGCTCTATTGGTGGGTGTGGTATGTCACTTGCTGCAAGCACTGCAAGACCAAAAGCTACTGCAATACCATTGTCTGCACCCAAAGTAGTTCCATTGGCTCTTAAGATGTCCCCCTCTACAATAAATTCAATAGGGTCCTTTTCAAAATCATGCTCTGTTCCTATGTTTTTTTCACAAACCATATCCATATGACCTTGGAGTATTATACCTTTAGCATTCTCATATCCCTTAGTACCAGGCTTCTTGATTATAACGTTTAATGCTTTATCTTGGATAACCTTCAAATTATGTTTTTTTGCAAAGTTTACTAACCAATCACTTATTGCTTTCTCGTTGCCAGAACCTCTTGGAATCTCGTTCATCTCTTTAAAATATTTAAATGCCTGAAATGAATTTAAATCCTTTAATTTTTCTAACATGTACATCATCCTTTCTTTAAAAAAACATCATTTTTAGCCCAAAAATTATTAATATTATACCTCCAATATAGTCCGCATATTTTCCTACAACCTCTATTTTTTTTAAAAACCTAGAAATTATAAAAGCAATGGTTGACATTACTAGAGTTACCCCCCCAATAAATAATGTATCTTTAAATAATACAACCTTTGTTATATTATTTAATACCGTAAAACCTACTACCATTGCATCTATACTTACGGAGATACCTAAAATAAAATACATCTTAGGTTTAAGTAATGGACACGTTCCTTGGTTTTCAAAGCCCTCCTTAATCATAACCACTCCAACTACAGCAATAATCATACCTCCAATTATGCTGGGCATGGTGGCTACATAGGCATTGAAAAGGAACCCGGCATAGGCCCCTGTGTATGAGAATAAAAACTGAAATATCCCAAAGGAAATTATAAAGCCTATCTTATTTGAAAATTTAGTTTCACTATTTAATCCTATACATAAAGCTACTCCAAAAGCATCTAAAGATAAGGCTAAAGCTATTGTAAATAATGAGTACAGATCCATGAATTTTCCTCCCTCAATAATACTCTACAATATATTTAGTCCAATTTCTTTACTATTATTCCAACTTTTTAATTAACCATGTATAGCTTTTCATATACTATTATCGATTACTGGCGCTTTATTGTCAACAGTGGTTTAAGGCACATTCAAAGAAATAACAAGTCAGTATGCTAGTATCTTTGACTTGTTATTTATTTTCATATGCCTAATATACTAATATACTAATATACTGTTTTATTTTGGAATTGCTCTAAGAATAAAAGCCATGGGTTGCATATAAACTAAAAGTTTACTATAATTAAAAAATAGAAACATTCAAGGAGGTGCTAAAATGCTTTCAATATATAGAAGTGCAGAAAATGGTCAGTTAACAAAGCCCGAAAACATAGAGCCAGGCTCCTGGATTAATATGATAGACCCTTCTGATGAAGAATTGGTATTTGTTTCAAAAAACACTAATGTCCCTATGGATTTTTTAAGAGCTGCTTTAGACGAAGAAGAAACTTCTCGTATTGACATAGAAAATTGTACGTTAATTATCCTAGATATACCTTTTACAGATATGGATGATAACTCTTTAACCTATGATACTTATCCTTTAGCCTTAATCC
>CALJTN010000099.1 GCA_937976175.1 uncultured Clostridiaceae bacterium
ATACATAGTATGAGATTTAAATATTTTAGGGCATTCATATTGATATTAGTTATACCTATTATTAGTATTAATTTAATAACAAGTAAAATATTTAAAGATATTTTATTAAGAAATGCATCCTATAACCTTAATCAGCTTGTACTACAAGTGGCAGACAACCTAGAGTCTGATATCAAACGAGCCTCTCTTGCTGCATCTACTTTATATAATGATAATATAATCAATGATCTTGTAAATAAGTGGGGAAGTACACAGGATATGAACGAAAAATTTCAGATTTCCAAGCAAATAGATTATAGTCTTAATTATCTATTTAATTTTAATAATGAAGTTGCCTCTGTAGTATTTTTTTTAAAAGATGGAGGGGCTTACATTTATAAGAATACCTTGATAATAGAGGAGATACATATACGTAAAATGGATTGGTATCAAAATGTAAAGAAGCAACCTAATATTCTAGCTGTTCTCAATATGGCACCAGGGATTTTAAACAGTAATAGTTACAAGAATATTATTTCTATAGCTCTAGCCCCTAAGACTTTTACAAAAAATAGTAAGATAGAAGTTATTTTCGTAGCATTCAAGAGTAATATCCCGAATGTTTATTATACTAATGAACCTTTTAAGAATAAAGGAGATATTCTTATCACAGATGAAGATAATAAGATTGTAATGGCTAATGATAAAGAAATGATAAATCAAAAATTACAGGTTAATGCGGATAAGCTTATTACAACTGCCCCCATTCAAAAAGTAAACTGGAAGGTAGTAAGTTTAGTGGAATATAATTATATAACGAGAGATGTAAAGGTAATTAATAGATATCTCAATTTAATGTTTCTTAGCTTAATATTTCTATTTATAGGCTTTTCTATCTTTTACTTTAAAGATATTTTAAATCCTATTAAAAAACTAATGGATAAGATGGGACAAGTAGAAAAGGGCGATTTTACCACTACTATCATCTTAAATACCAATAAGGAAATTAGTAAATTAGGAAAGGCTTTTAATAAGATGGTTTATGAAATTAATAATTTAATTATTGAGAAAGGTAAGAAAGAAAGAGAAAGAAATAAAGCTGAAATAGAAGTTTTGCAATCTCAGATTAATCCCCATTTTTTATCTAATACCTTAAATGCTATTCGCTTTATGGCTATGATTGCCAAGGTAGATAATATAAGTCATATGACAGAAGCTCTTATTAAATTATTAAACGCGTCATTTGGAAAAAAGGGAAAGTACATTCAAATAAAAGAAGAATTAGACAATTTAAAGAGTTATGTTGATATCATGAAAATTAGGTATGCAGGTGAATTTGATGTGAGTTTTGACATAGAGCCAGAATTAGAAGAATCATATATTTTGCATTTGCTTTTACAACCTATTGTAGAAAATGCAATATTACATGGTGTTTGCAACAGCGAAACTAAAGGTTACATAGCGGTTAAAGGTAGGATTTGCAATAAAGAAGTTATTTTTGAAATTAAAGATATTGGTAGTGGTATGACATTAGAACAAATTCATAAAGCATTAAGTGAAAATTGTAAAAATGAAAAGGGATTTACTAGCATGGGAGTTGGTAATGTCAATAAACGTATTCAGCTTAATCATGGTGAGCAATACGGGATAACCATACAGAGCAAAATAGGAGAGTATACAAAGGTTAGCATGCGGTTACCGTTATTACAAAATAACAAGGAGGATGCAGTATGTATAGAGTTATGATTATAGATGATGAACCTTTAGTAAGGATTGCAATAAAGTCACTAGTAAATTGGGATACACATGGATTTGATATACAACTAGAAGCGTCTCATGGTAAACAAGCATTGAAATTACTAGCAGAAACACCAGACATAGATTTGATTGTGACGGATATTAATATGCCTATAATGGATGGGATTGAACTCTTAACTGAACTTAAAGAGATGAATGAAACTATACCTGTAATAGCTTTAAGTGGGTACAATGATTATAAACTTGTAAGGCAAGCTTTTAAACTAGGTGTAGAGGATTATATTTTGAAGTCAGAAATGACCCCAGATAGCCTTATAAACACGTTTAATCAGGTGGTTAGTAAGCGTCAAAAACATAGTATTTTAGATAAAAAGAGTAAAAGAGCAAATGAAGATTTTGAAATCATGAAAGAAAGGTACTTGAAGGATCTCCTTTTAGTAGGAGAGATAGAGGATCAAAGGTACTCTTTTGAGGAGTTAGGGATCAAACTCCTACTACAGGGTAATATAGTGGTTTGTCAAGTATTAGTAGATGATTATAAACACATTGTAGATAAATATACAGAGCACTCGCTTGGTATGTTCATGAATTCTATGAACCATTCTTTACAGCAAGGGCTTAAAAATAGAGCGAAAAGTGAAGTAGTAAGTATAGCAGCAGATGAATATTTTCTCATAGTATGCTTTGAAGAGGTAAGTATAGCACATATTAAGCGTGAGTTAAATGAGCTATTAGAGAGTATACGATATGTTGTGAGAAATTATATTAACACCAGTATAACAGTAGGTGTTAGTAATATTTATCCAGGTATAGGTAAAATTAAATGTTGTGCGGATGAGGCAAAAGCATATGCCAATTTAAGATTTATATTAGGCAAGGGCAGAAATATTTTTGCTGAAGATGCCAGGGATTATAACCAAGTACATAACTTAGCAAGAATAGATAAGGAAGATAAGATTACAAAGGCTTTGAAAATTATGGATAAGGAAAAGTTAGAGCAAGAACTTGAACAGATTTTTAAATATATTTACCATTTAAAATTAGAACATATTAATCAAGCCTATCCTTTTTATATGGAGCTTATATTTATTATAGGAAGGTATCTTAATGAAATAGGAGAAGAAGAATTAAGAGGGTATATTGATGATTCAGATTTTTACGAAAAAGTCATCACACTTGAAACATTAGAGGAAATAAGTAACTATGTTAAGCAAATAGTATTTCATTTATTTGATAAGCTAAGCCGGACAATAGCTACGAAAAAGAATAGAACAATTATTAAAGCTTTAAAGTTTATCAATACACATTACTCCAATAAAAAGTTGAGTTTAGTTCAAGTAAGTGATTATGTAGAAGTGAGTACTACTCATTTAAGCACTTTATTTTCGAAGGAAGTACATATGAACTTTAAAGAATATTTAACGAAGGTAAGGATAGAAAAGGCAAAAGATCTTATACATCATACTAATCTCAAAATGTATGAAATAAGTGAACAAGTAGGTTATGCAAATGTTGAACATTTTAGCAGAGTGTTTAAAAAGATAACTGGCAGTTCGCCAAATCATTTTTAAAAGCACTGTTAATAAAATATCAACAATTCGAAAGAAATATCATTTCAAGTGTTTTGTGCAAAAGATATAATTATATTAAGTAAAAGTAAAGTAATTAGTGTATAAATTATATTTAAAATGGAGGGTTTGAAATGAAAAAAACAAAATTAATTAAAGGCTTAAGCTTGATTTGTTCTATTGCTGTCTTGACAGCTAGCTTCGTAGGTTGTGGTAAAAAAGCAGAAGTCGCGAATACAACCTCGAATATTAACCAAAAAACAGCCCAAGTTTCAACAGCTGAAGCTTCAACAGATGAAGAAATCACATTAACTTTATTTCAATGGGATAACATTTTTACCAAAAATGGTTATGATGTAGTAGCAGAGTATAAGAGGGTTAAACCTAATGTGACACTTGAGATTGAAAATACTAAAGACCCAGATGAGTTAAGGCAAGCTTTAAAAATAAGAAAAACTGCTGATGAAATGCCAGATATTATTCCATTAAAACCTTATATGTTAGCTGAACTAGGTTCTATTCTAGCTGATGTATCTGACTTGCCAGCTACAAAAGATAATATTTATGCTGAAGCATTTAAAATTGATGGTAAAATAGTAGCACTTCCAGCTCAAGCCTTTAATGAGTTTGTATGGTACAACAAAGAGATATTTGCAGAGTACAATCTAGATATACCTAAAACATGGGATGAATTTATAAAAGTAGCAGAGACCATAAAAGCAGGAGGCAAATACATACCGATCCTTATGGGGGGAAAAGACGCTTGGCCAACTTACCCTTTTAATGAATTTATGCCATCTTTAATAGCTAATGACGGTGCATTATGGAACACAATGGCAGGAGATCCACAACCTTTTACAGCAGATAAACCATTTTATAAGTCTTATGAAATGATTGATCAGCTTTATCGTGCGGAGGTATTTGGACCAGACCCATTAGGGGTGGGATTTGATCAAGTAAAGGTAATGTTTGGTACAAAAGGTGCAATGCTTTGTGCAGGACAATGGTTTTTAGCAGATGCACAAAAGGCTATGGGAGATAATAGTGATAGCATAGGGACTTTCTTATTACCTGTAAGAAAAGATGCTAATGAAAAATTAAATACAGTAACTATGATAGATACATTTTTAGGAACACCAAAGGGTGGTGAGAATGAAGCCGCAGCTAAAGAATTTATCAATTGGTTTTTAACAGATCCTATTAATTATCAAGCATATACTAAGGCAACAAATGTCAATTCTACAATGAAATCTATTGAGGCGGGTAGTGAAGCTTGTATAGTAGAAGCATTTAAAGGTATTGATGTAAATCCAGTAATTTATGATGGTGGTAATGAAAAATTCCAGACCATACAAGCAGCAACACAATTTGATGTTAAAAGAATTGGTCAAGATATGTTGGCAGGTAAAAACTTAGACGAGATAATGAAAAATCTAAATAAATCATGGCAGGAAGCACAAAGTACAACAAAATAGATGCTATTTAAATAAGTGAGGTAGCTTATTAGAGGCTAACCTCATTTATTTTGAAATAGGAAAGTTTGTCTTGCTGGCAAGGGATCAAACTTTCTTGTTTAGCTGTCATTAAATAAATTAAGAGCAAGGAGGAAGAACAATGAATGATTTAAAGCTGCAAAAAAAAATACTCCTAATCACTTTTTTATTTATTCCAGTATTGTTACTATTGGTTTTTGTAGTTTATCCAACGATTAAACTTTTACAAACAAGTTTTACTAGCTGGGATGGATTTAGTGAAGTGCAGCAATTTATAGGACTTAAAAATTATAAAAACCTTATATTTAATTCTAAAGAAACATGGGTATCTTTAAAAAACAACTTGTTATATTTCAGTATCCACCTAGTATTTATTCCACTAGAAGTTATTATAGCGGTTATGCTTAATAGCAAGCTAAGAGGAATGAAGTTTTTTAAATCAGTTGTTTTTATGCCCTATATTATTAATGGAGTAGCCGTAGCCTATATTTTTAGCTTTTTCTTTAGCCCTATAAACGGTGCGCTAAATGAAGTTTTAAGAGTACTTAGCCTAGAAGGTTTAATACAAAACTGGTTAAGTAACACACGTATTGTTAATTATTCCTTAGTAAGCGTATCACTCTGGAGATTTTCAGGTTTTCATATCATTTTATTTCTAGCTGCCTTACAGTCCATTCCAGAGGATATCATTGAAGCAGCAGTCGTAGATGGAGCTGGTGCTTTTAAGCGTCTAATTTATATTATTTTGCCAAGCATCAAGATTGTTATGGAGCTTATGCTGTTCCTTAATCTAAGAGGAGCCTTGCAAGTGTTTGATATACCTTTTGTTATAACACAAGGAGGTCCAGGGACGGCAAGCAGCACTTTTGCACTTAGTACGATTCACATGGCTTTTAAATATAAAAATTTTGGAATGGCTTCAACAATGGGTATTATATTGATTATGATGATTGTTGTTTTTAACTGGGTACAAAAAAATATTTTTGGCTTAAAGGGGGATCGATAATATGCAGACAAGTCTTCTTATTAAGCCAGAGCATAGAAAGGGATTCAAAACACTTCAGTTGAAACTAGATCAATGCCTTATTTATATGATTATGATAGGCGTTATGGTCATTGTATTTTTACCAATGTTGGTTGTTGTATTTGCATCTTTTAAAACAGCACCACAAATAGGTAATGATTTTCCGCTTAAAGCCCCTTCACTGGTAAATGTATACTTAGAAAATTATAAAATTGTATTTACTGAAGGGAAGATATTATTAGGGTTTAAAAACTCATTTTTCTTAGTTGCAATTAGTGTTTTAGTAAATAGTATTGTGGGGACTATGACTACTTATTGTTTAAGCCGCTTTGATTTCAAGTTTAAAAAAGTACTCATTGCATTATTTGCATTAGGGATGGTCATTCCTGGACAAATTTGTGAAATAGCACGTTTTTCTATTATAAGCGGTATAGGAGCATATAATACAATATGGGCCCCCATTATTATTTATGCGGCTACTGATTTAATGCAGCTTTATATTTATATGCAGTTTATAGATAAGATACCTGTGTCTGTAGATGAAAGTGCCATGATAGATGGGGCATCATACTTTCAAATATTTTATAAAATTATATTTCCGCTATTAAAACCAGCTACAGCAACCCTTGCTATTATAAAAGCGGTAGAAGTTATGAATGATATGTATATTCCTTATTTATATATGCCGTCTTCTAAGCTTCGTACAGTGACGACCACTTTAATGGCTTTTAGTAGCTCACAGTTTGGTGCATGGGAATATTTAAGTGCCGCTATAGTCGTTGTTATGATTCCAACAATTCTTATTTATATCATATTTCAAAAATATATATTTGCAGGCATAGTAGCAGGGGCGGTTAAAGAATAAGTATTAGAGAAGGAGGCTACAAGATGAGAATAGCTTTTGATGAAAAAAGATGGGAACATATAAAAGAAGTATACGGAAAATGGTGGAAGGGAGAGCTTGAGCGACCTATTATACCTATTATCATAAGAAAAGAAGGGGGTAAGGGAGAAAAGCCTAAAGTGCCGCTTTTATCCCAACAAACCTGTTTGGATTTATCTATTCCTATATCTGATCTTATTGAGGCCATAGACTATGAGTTATCAAAAAATGAATATTTTGGAGATGCTTTTCCATACTTTAACATGGATTGTTTTGGGCCAGGGGTGTTAGCTGCATTTTTGGGTGCTAAGCCAGATAATTCAACAGGGCATATTTGGTTTGCTTGTGATGAAATAAAAGAGCTTAAGGATTTGCACTTTACATACGATGAAAACAATATATGGTTTAAACGCATTAAAGAAATTTACAAAGCTGCTAATGAGTATTTTAAGGGGCAAGTTATAATGGGGATGGTGGATCTAGGGGGGATACTTGATGTACTTGCCATATTTAGATCAACAGATAACTTGCTGATGGATTTATATGATGAACCTGAAGAGGTTAAAAGACTTATATGGGAAATACATGATTTATGGATAAGATACTATAATGAAATTAATGCTGTGTTAAAACCATATGCCAAAGGCTATTCAGATTGGTCTAAAATATATAGTGAAATACCATCTTATGTTATCCAATGTGATTTTGCATTTATGATTAGTAATGAAATGTTTGTTGAATTTGCGAAAGATGAATTAATTGCACAAACAGAAAAAATCCCAAATACTATTTATCATTTAGATGGACCAGGTCAGCTTAACCATCTAGATGATATACTGGCAATAAAGAAATTAAATGCAGTACAATGGGTGCCTGGAGCGGGGGCTGCGCCTCAATCAGAATGGCCAGAAGTATATCAAAAAATTCATAGCGCTAATAAAGGGATACAATTATGGGATGGTCCCCATTGTATAGAAGTCGTTAAAGAACAAATAGGGACAACGCAAGGGATTTTACACTGGGACATAATTATAAAAGAAGAAGACAGAGAAGAAATAATAAAACAACTTAATAAATATAATATTTTATAAGAATTTAAATTCTTATTTGCCCTACTATGTTTAGGCCAATGGCTTAATGGTGGGGCAATTTTCCTATTATGAGAGCTACCTATTTATAGTTATATATGTAATAATTAAAGTAATTTAAAATAATAGCAAGGTGAAAAAGGGGCTTACAATATGACTAAATTTAAAAAGTGGGTTAATAAACTATCTATTTTTAAAAAAATATGGTATGCAAACACGGTGGTTATTATCATTCCTCTATTAGTACTCACTGTTTTAGGGAATATTATTTCATCTCGGCTAATAGTAGACAAAACTATAAAAGATACTCAAGCAAACTTAAACCTGATGGCATATTCCCTTGAGAATTTGGTGGTGTATAGTGAGCAAATAACAAAACTAGTTGTAATTAATAGTGATGTCCAACAAACTTTAAAAAAATATAAGAACAGTTATTCTACTAAATGGCATGAAGACTCAAGGCTTACTCAGACCTATTTAGATTATGTAGTGGATCTTAATGAAGTCATTAGCTCTATTACTTTACGTACTGTAGATGGCAAAATGATATCTTCTACTAGTGTGGATAGCAATAAAATAAACAAAGAGTCTGATTTTTATACCACTGTTAATCAAGACCTCTGGAATAAGCATGGACAAGTCATATGGAAAAATATTCACAAAGTAGATTATTATATTAACATGCCTGAAATAGATTCTTTTTCGCTCTTTAGGGCAGTTATAGACGGAGGCACAGCAGAGATAATAGGGACAGTTCAAATGAATATTAGTCA
Organism: uncultured Clostridiaceae bacterium; assembly: GCA_937976175.1. Taxonomy (GTDB): domain Bacteria; phylum Bacillota; class Clostridia; order Clostridiales; family Clostridiaceae; genus Clostridium_AD. Next base: position 8,567 of record CALJTN010000099.1, read on the forward strand.
AACAGAACTTGCTAAGTTATTTATTACATCTAATAATTTAAGCGATATGGAACAACAATTCATAGTAGATGAGAAAGGAATTGTTATTGCTTCAAATGATTATGATATGCTCTATCAAGATATAACACAAAAGCCGTACTATAAGTACATAGCTACCTCGACTGATAATCAAGGAGAGATTTATACTATAGACGGAACCAAAGTACTGGTAGTACCTAATCAGTTTAAGAAACTAAACTGGCAAGTGGTAGGGCTTTATCCTATTAAAGAATTAACAGCAGATAAAAATAAGAATACATTACTTATCTTATATACGGGTTTAGGCTGTATGATTATATCAGTCGTTATAGCTACACTTATTGCGAAGTCTATATCAAGGCCTATTAGTATATTAGCGGATACCATGCAGAGTGTATCAGAAGGAGACCTGGAAGTAGCTGTTGAGATCAGCTCCCAAGATGAAGTAGGTTACTTATCAAAAACATTTAACGAGATGGTTACTAAGATGTCTTATATGATGCAACAAATATATGTTGAACAAAAAAATAAGAGAAATTTAGAGCTTGGGGCTTTACAATCTCAAATAAATCCTCACTTTTTATATAATACACTAGATAGTGTCTGTGCACTGAGTCAACTAGGAAGAAATGAAGATATTTTTTTAATGGCTAAATCAATAGCGATGTTCTATAGAAAAGTTTTAAGTCAAGGGAAAAACATTGTGACCATAAAAGAAGAGCTTGAAATGATTCAAAACTATATGTATATTCAAGGGATTAGATACTCGGGTAAGTTTGAGTTTATAATAGACGTAGACGAAGCTATTTATGATTATCCTATTGTTAAGTTATCCATACAGCCACTTGTGGAAAATGCTATATACCATGGACTAAAACATCGTAAGACAAATGGCCTATTGAAAATTAAAGGAAGTATTCAAAAGAACTTTATTATTATATCAGTTATAGATAACGGGATAGGTATGGCATATGAGCAGTTAAAGAGTGCGATGTGCCTGGGTTCAAATAAAAAGAGTTATGGGCTATGGAGTGTTAATGAGAGAATTAAACTGTATTTTGGAAAAGATTATGGACTTAGCATTGATAGTAAAGAAGATGAAGGAACAACAGTTGATATTACTTTGCCTAAATGTATACAGCGTGAGAGTGAGAACGATGAAGCATAAGATAAAAAGGGTATAGGGGGAGATCATGTTTAAATTAGTTATTGTTGATGATGAATATTTAATTAGAGAATTAATCAGCAATTCTGTTGACTGGCAAGCAATCAATATAGAAATTGTAGCACAAGCAGAAGATGGACAAGAGGCAATAGAGGTAGTAGAAAAATTTAAGCC
>CALJTN010000100.1 GCA_937976175.1 uncultured Clostridiaceae bacterium
TAAATGAAGTAATAGATTTTTGTGTATCAGTAGGACTTCCAGTAACATTAGAGCAATTAGGAATAACGGATAAAAGGGAAGAAAATATAAAAAAGGTGGCGGAGGCTGCTTGTGTTAAAACTCAGTCCACAAAAAACATGCCCTTTATTGTTGATGCTAACATGGTATGTAAAGCTATATTCAAGGCTGATGAATTAGGCAAGGGGAGATTACTTTAACCACGTTTTTAGGATATGCACTTTATAACGAAAAAATAAATCTGAAAATTTAGACTTTGTATAAATATTACTAAAAAGTATAAGTTTTTTACAATACACAAGATATGAAAAGGTTTATAGTTATATTAAGGTAATAAAAACAGAATAAGTTAGGGGGATAATACAATGGATTTAAATGAAATATCACTGCTTGTACAAAAGGGTAATGCTAAAAAAGTTAAAGAATTAGTGAGTTTAGCACTTGAAGAAAAAATTGACCCGGAAGAGATATTAAATCTGGGATTAATATCAGCCATGGGTGAAGTTGGTATAAAATTTAAAAATAATGAAATTTACGTTCCAGAAATGTTAATAGCTGCACGTGCTATGAATGCAGGTATGCAACTCCTTGAACCAATTCTTACAGCTTCAGGAGTTAAGCCAATAGGCATTGCAATTATCGGAACTGTTAAGGGAGACTTACATGATATTGGTAAGAATCTTGTTAGGATGATGCTTAAAGGCGCGGGCATAGAAGTTCATGATGTGGGTGTGGATGTTTCAGCAGAAACCTTTGCAAATAAGGCAGAGGAAGTAGGAGCAAAAATTGTTTGTCTATCAGCTCTTTTGACAACAACAATGCCTGCAATGAAAGATGTAATTGATGAGTTCACCAAACGTGGAATAAGAGATAAATACACATTTATGATTGGTGGAGCACCAATAACTACTAACTATGCAAAAGAAATAGGAGCAGACTACTATACTCCAGATGCTGGAACAGCTGCGGAAGTAGCAAAAACATTATTAGTAAGCTAGTCAACAGGGTTAAAGATAGTAGGGTAGATTTTTATTGATAAAAAGAAACGTCATGTGAAAATACAAGTTGGGGGTATTAGAGATGAACTCTAGAGAATTAGTTATAGGTGCTTTAAAAAATGAAGAGGTTACAAGAGCTCCTTGGGTGCCATTTGTTGGTTGTCACGGTGCAAGCCTTATAGGAGTAAACTGTGAGGAGTACTTTCAGTCAGTGGATAACATGGTTAATGGTGTTACTAAGGCTTATGAGCTTTATAGACCAGATGGACTTCCAGCACTATTTGATTTGCAAGTTGAGGCAGAGGCTATAGGATGCACACTAAGGTACTCTGATAGTAATCCACCAGCAGTTATATCCCATCCCCTTGAAGATGGAATAGAATTAAAGGATTTAAAGGTTCCAACAGAAAGCGATGGAAGATTTCCAATAGTTTTAGAAGCTACAAAAAAAATTTGTAGCACCTTAGGTGACAAGATCGCTATTTATGGACTTATAACAGGACCTTTTACTTTGGCACTGCATTTAAAAGGTACAGATATATTCTATGAAATGATGGACGAACCTGAAACCATTCAAAAACTTATGATGTTTTGCCAAGAGGTTTGTAAAAATACGGCTAGAATGTATATGGAGGCAGGAGTAGATGTAATTGCAGTAGTGGATCCTATGGTTTCTCAAATATCTCCTAGCAACTTTGAAGAATTTGTTTCACCTTATATAACCACATTATTTGAATATATAAAGGAAAATGAAAAGTTAAGTTCTTACTTTGTTTGTGGAAATGCCACAAGAAATATAGAACCCATGTGTAAATGTAAGCCTGACAGTATTTCCATTGATGAGAATGTTGACCTTGGTTTTGCTAAGAAAATTTGCTCAAAGTATGGTGTATCTTTAGGGGGGAATATAAAGCTTACAGTAACAATGCTATTTGGAACGCCTACGGATAATATTAACGACGCAAAAAACTGTTTAGAAATAGGTGGAACTAAAGGGTATATTTTATCACCAGGTTGCGATATGCCTTTCAACACACCGGTTGAAAATGTTAAGGCTGTCACTAGTGTAGTTTACGGCGAGGTTTCAGAGTTTTTAGGAGCCGAGGGAAGTCTTGCGGATATAGATGTTCAGCTTCCAGACTATAAAAATGAAGCTAAAGTGATTTTAGATATTATAACTCTAGATTCAGACTCATGTGCTCCATGTCAGTACATGGTAGAAGCAGTTAAGGCTGCAGTTAAAGGTCTTGAGGATAAGGTACAATGGACAGAATACAAGGTTAAAGAAAAAGAATCTGTAGTTAGAATGATAAAGCTTGGGGTTCAAAATATACCTACAATATGTATTGATGGAGAGATTAAATACATAAGCATAATTCCTTCTGTAGAAGAATTAAGAAAATCTATAGTAGATGTAGTTAATAAAAGAGGACTATAAAATAGGAGGTGGAACATGAAAGTAAAGATAAATGTAGTTATCCTACATGATCCATGTTCTGCCTGTTTTATTATAGGCGGACTTGTGAGAGAAATTTTTGAAAAATTAAAAGGGAAAATGGATTTTATTGATGTTGAATATACTGAGCTTGAAAACTTGAAAAATCTTCACAGCATAGAAGGCCTCGAGGTGGAGAGTTTTCCAGCTATAATTATAAATGGAGAACAAATAACTGCGGGAACAATACCAGATAAAAGAGAAATCATTAAAAGGATTAAGTGGGAGAGTGAAAATGGTGAGTACTGATTTAATAGTTGTAGGGGGATTTTTAGGAGCAGGTAAGACGACTTCTATACTAAGTATAGCAAAATATCTTCTCAGCTCAGGAAAAAAGGTGGGTATAGTTACTAATGATCAAGGCAGCGATTTAGTTGATACAAACTTTTTAAAGGCTTCGGGTATGTCTGTCCTTGAAGTAACTGGGGGTTGTTTCTGTTGTAACTTTGAGGAGTTTATAAATAAAATACAAAGCTTAGCAGAAAATGAAATGCCAGATGTGATTTTAGCTGAACCAGTGGGCAGTTGCACAGATTTAATTGCAACAATTTTCAAACCTATAGAACTAAGATACATGGCAAAAATAACATTAAGACCTCTTTCTGTAGTGTTAGATCCAAAAAGAATTAAAAGACTTCTTATGGAAGAGAATTCAGGTTTTCACTCAGAGATAAACTACCTATTTAGAAAACAGTTAGAGGAAGCTGATATTATTGTCTTAAATAAAATTGACTCTCTCGGTGAAGAAGAAATAAAAAAAATTACAAATTTCATTAAAAGTAAATTTAAATCTGCAGATGTTGTTTGTGTTTCGGCTAAAGATAATTTTAATATAGATGGATGGATAAATACAATTTATGACGTAAATGCCACGAAAGCAAGAACCTTAGACATTGACTACGAAATGTACGGGGATGCAGAGGCAAGGCTTGGATGGCTTAACTTAACAGCGGGATTAGTTTCAACTATAGAGGTTGATATAAATCAGCTTATAGATAAAATTATGAATGAGATGAAGGATAAGTTTATAAAAAATGGCTTTGAAATAGCTCATTTAAAAATTTACGGAGTCTCAGAGGCGGACTTTAGCAAGGCAAGTATAACCAGTATTCATGAGGAACTGGACTTTAGTAAAAAAGCGGAAAAACCTTCTTCAAGATGGAATGTAGTAATTAATGCTAGAGTTGATGTAAAGCCTGAGGATTTAAAGTCTTTATTAGAAAAAATATTTTTTAAAGCAGCTTTAACACAGGATATGAAGATCCTAGATTTAAACATTGAGTGCTTTAAGCCAGGAAAGCCTAACCCTACTTATAGAATAACCTAAAGTATTATAAAAGAACTTGTTAAAATACAACATTCCTATACAAGGATAACTAAGATTTAGGGAGGATGAATTATTATGAATCATTTAGAAAGAGTAGCATTAACACTACAACATAAGGAGCCTGATAGAGTGTCTGTATATCCACTTTTAAATGGTATATCAAGAATACTTGTAGGAGCCGATTATAAAACTTGGGCAACTAATGCAAAGGTGTGTGCTGATGCGTATATAAAAGTTACAGAAAAATTCGACTTGGATGTAATAGTAACATTAACTGATCTTTCTGTAGAGGCGGCGGATTTTGGACAAAAATTGATATATCCCAAAAATGAAGCAGCCCATCCTGATTTTTCTGATAGATTAATTAAAAGTGTAGATGAGTATTCTATTATCAAACGACTAAATCCAAAAGAAACTCCGAGAATGAGTGAGCATATAAAATTATGCGATTTATTAATAAAAGCTAAAGGGCAAGAAGTTCCAATAGTAGCTTTTGTATTTGGGCCTCTTGGAATTTTAGGTATGTTAAGAGGAGAAGAAAATTTATTTGTAGATATATTGGAAGAACCTGAAAAGATTAAGGCTCCCCTTGAAGCCATAACAGAAACCCTAATTGATTATGTAGATGCTCTAATGGATACAGGAGTACATGCTATAATGTTAGACACTTTGTTCGCATCTCAATCTATAATGAGTAAAAAAATGTGGGTAGAGACAGAAGGTCCTTTAGTTAAAAGAATAGCAGAACATATTCATAAGCGCGGATGCATGGTTATGATTCATAACTGTGGTAATGGAATATATTTCGATGTTCAAATTGAGACTATGAAGCCAGAGGCTATATCATTCCTGCATTTGCCAGATGATTGTAAGTCTATAGAAGAGGTAAAAGAAAAGTATGGAAGTGTAACAACACTAATTGGAAATGTATCGCCTACGTGGATTATAAATGCAACAGCTAATGAAGTTGAAATAGAATGTAAAAGTAAAATTGATGCTTTAAAAAGAGATGGTGGGTTTATACTTGCAACAGGGTGTGAATATCCTGCTAATGCATCATTCGACAATGCAGAAGTAATGATAAAAGTAGCTAAAGAGTATGGTAAATATTCTAAATAATTTAAGCTCCTCTAAAGTTAGAGGAGCTTTCGTTGATACTTTTTAGGTGTCATGCTATGATTTTAATATCAGAAGAAATGCTGTTTTTTAAAACTAAACTAAAATAAAATATATATGCAATGGGGTGAATGAGATAGATATTAGAGCTGACTTTAATTTAAATGTAGAAGAAAGTGAAATAGTAAGACTGCTTGGCTATAAGGGGTCAGAACCTACAGAAGATGTTTTAGAGTACATAAGAGAAGAAATTCAAAATAGTAAAAGCTATGTTAAACCTAAAATATGGTCTGAAAAGATATATGTTAAGAGCATAGAAAAAGATAGAGTTGTGCTAGAAAATTTAATTGTTTTTGAAGGTGAATTTATTGCTAATAAACTAAGGGGTTGTACCTATATAATAGTACTAGTTTCTACTATTGGATCAGACATAGATAATGTAATACAAACTGCTTTTAATGAGGGTGAATACCTAAAAGCTATGATAGTAGATAATATTGGTACAACCACCTTGGGATATATAAATAAGATTTTTTGGAATAGTCTTTTAGATAATTTAAATGGTACTAATATTGGTATTACACAGAGGTTATCACCAGGTGATGTAGCTTGGCATGTAAATGAACAAAATAAAATATTCAGTTGTTTTTATAAAGCAGAGCTTGAAGTAAAGCTATTAGAATCGCATTTGATGGTACCACTTAAGTCAACCACGGCAGTTTTTGGATTTGGACAAGATATTGGTATTACTAGAATAGAGCATATTTGTAGTGAATGTAACATGCAGACTTGCAGCTATAGAATAGATACGAATGTTAAAGTAAGAGTAAAAACTAATAATGATATTTTTTCTTTAAATGCGTTTATAGGACAAAACTTGATGGAAGTTTTAATGAAAAACAATATTCTCATGGAGAATCCATGCAATGGAAAAGGGACATGTGGAAAATGCAAGGTGCTTATAACTGATGGAGTAGGACAACCTAGCAAGACTGACGCACTACATTTAAGCAATCAGGACATAGAAAAAGGGTACCGCTTAGCATGCTCATATAAAGTAAGTAATGATATAGAAGTAATCATTACTTCTAAGGAAGAAAGTATTAGTATTCTAACAGCTGGAAAAGAGCGCTATGTGGATATTCACCCTTATATTAGAAAAAAGTTTGTAGAATTAAATGCACCTAGTATTAATGATCAAAGAGATGATTTACATAGATTAAGGGATGCATTGCAATTAAATAAAATTAGCATTAGTAATAAAATTCTTTGCAAATTAAGTGATACTATTAGAAAAGAAGACTTTAAAGTTACAGCTTGCATTTATGAAAATACGGTATTAGCCTTAGAGAGTGGGGATACTAGAGGCGCATTATATGGAATAGCAATAGACATTGGAACTACAACTATAGCTTGTTACTTAGTGGATATGGTAAATGGGAAAACCTTAGATATAGCATCAGAGGTTAATAAACAAAGAGGCTATGGAGCAGATGTAATTTCAAGAATTAACTTCACCGTAGAAAATTCAAAGGGTGTAGAAATTTTGAAAAACTTAATAGTTAGTCAGATAAATGAAATGGTAGAATTATTATGTTTAAGTAATAAGCTAACTAAAGATCAAATTTACAATATGAGTATAGCTGGGAATACTGTTATGATTCATATGCTTTTAGGGATTTCCTGTATAAGTATATCCGTGGCCCCATATATCCCTGTATTTACAGAGAATATGGATTTTCCGGGTGAGGAGCTTGGAATTAATATAGGTGGAATAGTCAGTATTTTGCCTGGTATTTCAAGTTATGTTGGAAGTGATATAACTGCAGGGATATTAGCTAGCGGTATGATAGATACTGAAAAGAATTCTATTCTTTTAGACCTTGGCACAAATGGTGAGATAGCAATTGGAAATAAGGATGGGATTGTAGTTTGCTCAACTGCTGCTGGGCCTGCCTTTGAAGGAGCTAATATTAAATGTGGTATAGGCGGAGTCAAGGGTGCAATTTCAAAAATACAACTAACCTCTTCTGATGAGAAAATATATAAAACCATAGGAGATGATTTACCACTAGGAATATGTGGTTCTGGGGTAGTTGATGCAGTATCAGAGCTTTTAAAGAGTGGAGTAATTGATGAAACTGGAAGAATGCTTAATGCAGATGAAATAGAAAATGAAGCCTTGAGTAACAGGATAGTTGTAATTGATGGAATAAAGCAATTTATAGTAGAAGAAGGTGGTAAGAACAATAATCCTATTTATTTTACACAAAAGGATGTTCGAGAGGTACAATTGGCTAAAGCAGCAATAAGTGCAGGCATTAAAATATTAATTGCTGAAAAGGGAATAAGATATGAAGAAATAGAAAAAATATATGTAGCAGGGGGCTTTGGTAACTTTATGGACATACATAGTACAATCAATATTGGAATGTTACCTAAAGAATTAGAACACAAGTTGTGTTCTATAGGCAATAGTGCAGGAGATGGTGCTAGAATGTGGTTACTATCACAAGAGCAAAAGAAAAAAGCGATGCAAATAAAAACACACACAAACTATGTAGAGCTATCTAATAGAGTAGATTTTCAAGAATATTTCATAGATTCAATGATGTTTTAAATAGGGGGGTAATCTAATGTACCTACAAAGAAGGGGCTTAGATGAAGAAAGTTTAAATAATCATCTTAAAACATATAATAAAGTCACTAATATATTGTGTTTTAGCATTAATGAATTTGGAGAAACAATTCATTCAGAAGGAAATCCTTGTGAGTTTTGTATTAAGTTCAGAGAATTAAGTGGGGAGAGGTGCACTTGCAATCAGTCTCATCTTTATGCTAGCAAGCAATCAGAAAAAATAGGGGAACCATATATATATTTTTGTCCTAGTGGGTTACTGCACTTTGCAACTTCTATAGTTATTGGTGGAATTTTCAAGGGTGCATTAATAGGTGGACCTGTAAAGATGAATATCTCTGATGATTTTATAGTGGAAGATTTAGTGGGGAAATACAATTTTGATACTGGTAGTGGAGAAATCTTGCAAAACTATATTAAAAGTGTACCTATTGTTGAACCGGAAAGAGTCAGGTATCTGGCAAAATTACTATATATATTGGCAAAGGATATAATGGCAGAGGAAAGCATAATACTTTCTGATAGAAGAAGGTTCTATGCAGAACAGGCAGCAATAAATGAGGAAATACAAAATGTAAAGTACAAGGAAGACTGTGAGCACATTTCAAATTATTACCCTGTAGAACTAGAAAAAGAACTGCTATCTAAAATTAAGCTTGGGGATAAAAAAGGGGCTAAAACAATACTAAATGAGCTATTAGGTCATGTATTATTCAATAATGGTAACAATATAGAAATAACTAGAGCTCGGGTTTTAGAACTTATGGTGGTTATTTCAAGGGCAGCAGTTGAGGGTGGAGGAAATCTAGAAATGGTTTTTGGTCTTAACTTTAAATATTTAAATGAGGTGTCAACGCTAAATAATGTTGAAAGGCTTTGTGACTGGATAATCAAGGTTTTAAATAGATTTAGTGAATGCATGTACAATATTGAAAATATTAATAATTTTCATGTGATACAAAAAGCCATGGAGTATATTAATGATAATATTAGTAGCAATATATCATTAGATAGTGTGGCAGAGCATGTTTATTTAAGTCCATCATATTTTAGTAGATTGTTTAAAAAAGAAATGGGCATAAACTTAATTGACTACTTGAATAAGATAAGAGTTGAAGAGAGTAAAAAGTATTTAATAGATTTTAAGATTCCACTAAGTGATGTTGCTCATGCTGTTGGATTTTCGGACCAAAGCTATTACACAAAAGTATTTAAAAAAATTGAGGGAGTTTCTCCTGGACAATATAGAAAAATGATTTAGCTGAAAATACTAGTGCCACCCAGGTGGCAAGTGGCATCATTGGAAATTTTCATAATTTACATATAGGTTTATCTAAGCGAATTTCTATTGTATTTGTAGGAAAGGTATAAAATGGTTGTTAAAACTATTTTATACCTTTTCTGAACTGAAGCGGAACAAGTGATATTTGCTAATATTTACAGTTCAATAACATCTAAATCATCAGGAACAAGAATATTTCCAGAGAAAAATTCCTTGCCTTCATGAATATATAGTTCTTTTCTATTTAATATATTTTTATCTTCAGTATGAAACATAACTAGGTTTTTTACATTTAATTTAGAGGCAGTTTCACAGGCGTCTTTTACTGTAGCATGATGTTTTTCATAAGGTTTAAAGATATCCTTTTGTGAATATAAACAAAAAGCTTCATGAAAGAGGTAGTCAACATTATTAACATATTGTAATAGATCTTCCTTATAAGGCTCGTCTCCTAAAAAAGCTAACCTTTTTCCATTTTTAAGGACTGTTGTAAAGCCAAATTGAAGTTGTTTAGTGCTCTTAATATCAAAAAACTCCAGATTCCAATCTAAGATAGGAAACATACCCTTATCATAAATTTCATTAAAGAGTATTCTACTTCCAATGTACTTTGTAAACTTTTCATCTAAAAGTAAGCTAGCTAATGTATTTATTGCGTCAACATTATCCTTATGACAATAAATTATTAAATCGCCTTCATACTTTCCATTAATAATTTGCTGAGCCACAGCCCTAATAATCCAAACGATACCAGAAATATGATCGTTGTGTCTGTGAGATATAAAAACATGATGGATTCCACTTATACCTATATCTAATTTTTCTAGGTTTGAAAGTATAGTATTTCCACCACCGGTGTCCACCAATAAATGTTCTTTACCACTTGAAAGGGTAAAACAAGTGTTGTAACATTTTGTAACCATAGCATTTCCAGTTCCCAAGATATTAACTAATTCCATATATACGCATTCCTCTCTATGTTAGGTTGCTTTTCTGACCTAAGCTCGTATTTGAGTGTCCCTTAAGCTTATTATTACAGGAAGAAAGATCTTTATCAATAGTTTATGATATTTAAGTATAATAAAAGGCATCCAACCTTATAGTTGAATACCTTTTATTAAGCTACTTTCACACATTATAAAACTAATAATTATTCTATTTGACCTGAAGTAACTGGCTTCCATCGGTTTTTAACTTAAGAATTTGTGAGGAACCAACAATAACCTTAAATACTCCATTGGAGTAGGTTGGTGAGGAGCTAGAGGGAGACTCGAAATAAATCCAGTCTGACGCAATTTTAAGAAACTTCGCTGATCCCTTTACTAATTGTACAATTTGTGAGCCATCAGTTTTCATTCTATAAATTCCAAGCTTGTCAGTTGGCTGAGACTCGGTATCATTACTAAAGTAAACATAGCCATTTGAAACGTTAATGCTGTATAAACCGTAATTGGAATAAGGAGTTGTATAGAGTAATTTCTCACTGCTACCGTCAACCTTTGCTTTGCTTATCTTTTGGTAAGTTTTATCAGCATAATATATCCACCCATCTGCTATAGAAAAGAACCTAGGGTTGCTATTTAATACCTTTTGGGCAGTGCTTCCATCTGTCTTTACGCGAGAAAGTCGAGTGCTCTTATCTACCTTGTTGTATAAGGATAAATATACCCAATTTTCTATTACAACTATATCTTGAGGATTGACGCAAATAAGAGAAGTACCAGTTCCAAAATTGATTTTTGTTTTACTTTTTCCATCAATTTTTATTTTATATAAAGCTTTTTCTTGTGATCCAGGAGCACCTTCTTCTAAATAATAAATCCAATCATTAACTACAGCTATACCCATAGTTTGAGAATTAGCTATTAGGGTTTTAGAAGAGCCATCTTTTTTCATTTTGTATATGCCTCTACTATTCCAGGAACCTGAATAGTAAATCCAATCTCCAGCTATATTGAGTGAACCGCATACTGAATCACTAACCTTTGACTTTGCTGATCCATCTGGCTTGCTCTTGTATAGCTTGTACCCATCACTTGAATTACGGTAATAAGTATATTGTCCATCGCTAACTACACCACCACCATTTGTCAGGTTTCCAGAGGTGTTCCCATAAATATAGCTAATTGATTGGACTGGGGGGGGTATTATTGGCTTTGCACTTATGGTAGTTGAAAACCCACTGTAAACTCTAACAGTAGAAAGCAACCTATATGCTCTAACTTTATAGTAATAAGTGCTATTTGTTGTTAGTCCAATATTGTTATAGGTTATGGCACTAGGTCTTGATACTAAAGTGTAGGTGCCTCCACTAGATGGTGCTCTGTAAATTTCATACCCACTTGCTCCAGTTACTGCGCTCCAGCTAATATTAATACTTTTAGATGAAGATGATACTGCTTTTACTGATGTTGGTGTTGATGGTATAGCCTTAGCGCTTATGATAGTTGAAAAGCCGCTGTAAACTTTAACAGTAGAAGCCAGACTGTAGGCTCTAACTTTATAGTAATAAGTACTATTTGTTGTAAGTCCAGCATTGGTATAGGTTATGGTGCTAGGACTTGCTATTAAAGTGTAGGTACCTGTACTAGAGGTTGCTCTGTATATTTGATATCCAGTTGCTCCAGCTACCCCTCTCCAACTAATTTTAATACTGTTATATGAAGATGCTACAGCAGTAACTCCAGTGGGAGTTGCTGGAATAGCCACTATCCACTTTGCATATAGAATTGTATTTGTTGTTACTGTATCTGTTGCAAAGTTCCATGCATTTATAGTTCCAGCTTCTTTATACCAGCCAACAAATTTGTAACCTGCCTTTGTGGGTATAGCAGGCGCTGTTATTGCAGTGTTATAATCTGCATTGCTATCAATTACTGTGCTTCCACCTTGGCTATTAAATGCAACTATGTACTGGTAATTATCTGATGCAACTGCTTGGCTTATTTGAGATGTTAAAGGTGTTAACTGTAATAGGAATAAAATACATATGATAACGGATATAGATTTAAATATAGATTTTTTCATTTTCGTTCCCCCAGTTTTTTAAATGTTGTTAAGCCTTTCATAAATGTGGTAATATCGTATCATAAGTTTTTATAAATTTATATAAGTACTTAATGGTGATTTAGGCTTATAATGTAAGTATTAAAGATTAATGTTATACTGGGAAAAGGGAGAATATATAGACTCAATGATAGAATGGAGCTACCCTAAACATCTCCATTCTATTTTTAGATTTTTCTAATGCTTAAATTCCTTGAAAAGTCCTATTCCATTAATTTTTCTATCCTACCTTTGGTTGGTCCTTTTTTTGTTTTTTTACCAATGTTTTTGCTTTCTTGATTATTTTTTTTATCTATATGTGCCATGGCAAGAACCTCCTTTGTTTTAATTAATAATACAAAAAAATGTTACCTGCGTGACTCTTAATAATAGATACTATAATATTAATATAACCAAATTGATAAAGTGTATGTGTGAAAATAGTTATTTAAAGAAAGTAAATTCTCTCTATCTAACCATATGAATATTGGATTGACCCAGTGGTTCATATAATCTATAATTTATTTAATATGGTGATAGGCTAAGCTTTTTTAGAGTAGCCACAAAATAAAAGCAAATCTAGCATTGGAGGGAAGTTATGGAAATAACTAAAATTAAAGAAAATGACATAGAAATTGCTGTTGTAAGTAGCAGTGAGATACTAATAACGGATGTTCAGTCCGCATTAGATTTTATGGCAACAGTAAATTATGAGGTAGGTTGTGGTCGTATAATTTTGAATAAATCAGCAATATGTGAGGACTTTTTTAATCTAAAAACACAGCTTGCAGGGGACATATTACAAAAGTTTACTAACTACCAAGTAAAGTTTGCTATAGTTGGTGATTTTTCTGTGTACACAAGTAAGAGCTTGAAAGATTTCATCTATGAGAGTAACAAAGGAAAGGCTATATTTTTCTTATCAAATGAGAAAGAAGCTATTAATAAATTGAGCATTGTCTAAGTGAGAGGAATTAAAACCCAATATATGTCAATAATGTATACTAAGACACGAATAAATAATAGGAGAAGATAACCATGAAACGAAACAGTTATGTAGAATTTGACTTTAGTGAATTAGAGGCAGATACGCTGAATTATATTATTGATGAAAATGAAAAATTAATCTTTGTTATTAAATTACCTGACTTAGAATTTTATAAATTTATGAAGAATGATAAAACAGAGCTTTTTGTAGAGATTTTAAATGATGGATATTTAAGTTTTAAGCTATGTATGTTAGGTGTTAGAAATGGTTCGGAGTATACGGCAGAAATACAACCGGCTTATAAGGATAATAGAGATGCAGTTAATGAAATAAAGTCCTTAGTATATAGAGATACTGTAGAATTAAGTATAGTTTCATTTAGTAACCAGGAACATAGAGTAGAATTAGAGATTTTTGACAGTGATAAATTACTTATTAGAAAATGGTTAGGTGAAGATGTTAACATAAGTAAAGGAACTGTGTTTTGTAAGGATTATGATATTATTCCAGAGAAGTTTATTTTACCACAAAAATCAGAGACTAAGTTTTGGTTTATATGCAAAACCACTACTGAAATATTTGATTCTATAAAAAATAATGTTTCCGAAATTATCTTTGATGTAAGTATTATTAATGGTTGTCTAGTATTTTATTTAAAGATAAACAATGATTACATTGGTAGCTTGACTATTGGAGCAAATGAAATTATCCAGGAAATTAAAAGTGATTTTAAGTTATTTGTGCAACACAAAGTTATTACATTCATAATTAGTGATAAAAATGCAATAGAAGAGGATGTTGTATCAATAAATAGGCAAGTAACACCGAAGATGGTGAAATTGATAAAAACATATATGAATATATAGAGATATTATATAAACTTGCCACTTGCCACGTGGGTGGCACCAAAAAATAAGCTGCTCACCTCCTACAGGAGATGAGCAGTTTATGTTGTTTATATATATATTATTTAGCGCCAATTCCCTTAGCACTTAATTTTTCAAGCATATCAGTAGTCATTTTTGCCAAGTCATATTCTGCTTTAAATCCCCACTCATTTGTAGCGCAAGTTGGGTCAATTGAATTTGGCCATGAATTAGCAATGCCTTGTCTTATTGGGTCTACATTGTAATCCATAACAAAGTTTGGTATATGTTTTTTAATTTCAGCAGCTATTTCCTCAGGTTCGAAACTCATAGCTGTAATATTAAAAGCATTTCTGTGTATTAATTTTGATCCATCAGCTTCCATTATATCAATAATGGCATTTATTGCATCTGGCATATACATCATATCCATTTTTGTGCCTTCACCAATATATGAAGTGTATTTACCTGATTTTAATGCTTCATAATATATATCAACAGCATAGTCGGTTGTTCCGCCACCTGGAAGAACTTC
>CALJTN010000101.1 GCA_937976175.1 uncultured Clostridiaceae bacterium
TACTGTAATTAAAGTAGAAAATACAAGAAGCACTATGGCAGTTATAGCCAACAATATGTTTAGTCATCCTTCTAAAAAATTAAATTTAGTAGGAGTTACAGGTACAAATGGCAAGACAAGTATTGTGTATTTATTAGGGCAAATTCTTGAGAGTTACAATAAAAGTATTGGTATTATAGGAACAATTGAAAATCGCATAGGCAATATGGTATTAAAGGCTGAAAGGACCACACCAGAATCTATTGATTTACAGGCTATTTTCCATAAAATGATAGAACACCAAGTAAATTATGCATTAATGGAAGTTTCTTCTCATGCGCTAGAGTTAAATAGAGTAGATGGATGTGATTTTAAAATAGGTATTTTTACAAATTTGACACAAGATCATTTGGATTTTCATCAGACTATGGAAAAATATGCAAGAGCAAAATCTAAGCTCTTTAAATTGTGTGATATAGGCATTATTAATTGTGACAGTGAGTACGTAGATATTATAAGTCATGGCGCAAAATGCCCTATAATAACTTATGGTATAGACCATGGTGCAGACTTTAGAGCTTCAAATGTTATAATAACTGCTGCAGGAGTTGAATATACTTTAGTGTACTCAGCGGGGCAGTATAAAGTTAAAGTGCCTATTCCGGGGAAATTTACCGTCTATAATACGCTAGCAGTGATCATAGCAGCCCTTCGTTTAGATGTGCCTATTGAATATATTATTAATGCGCTTACCACGGTTAAAGGCGTTCCAGGAAGGGTGCAATCTTTTACATCCTCCAAAGGATTTAGTGTGCTTGTAGATTATGCTCATACTCCAGACGGATTAGAAAATGTTTTAATGACTATTAAGCAATTTGTACAAAGAGATATTATTACAGTCTTTGGCTGTGGCGGAGATCGGGATAAGACTAAAAGGCCTATTATGGGTGAAATTGCATCAAGGTATTCTGATAAGGTTATTATTACATCTGATAATCCGCGGACTGAATGTCCAAGTCAAATTATAGATGAAATAGAAACAGGATTAAAGGGCTCAGATGTGGCTTATGTCAAAATAGAGGATAGAAAAGAAGCTATTTTGCTTGCGCTAGAGGAGGCTAAAGAAGGGGATGTTATACTTATTGCAGGTAAAGGGCATGAAAATTATCAAATCTTAAAAGATAGAATTATTCATTTTGATGATTGTGAGGTTGTTAGTGAATATATACAGGGGGAAAAGTGATGGAACTACTTTTACAAGATATTGTTGAAGCTCTTCAAGGTAAATGTTTAAATCCTAATAGATTTGACAATAATATAGTTCAGTCAATCAGTACCGATTCTCGTCAAGTTGGTAACTGTAGTTTATTCATCCCTTTAAAAGGGGGAAATTTTGATGCACATCAGTTTATTCCTCATGTTTTTGACAAAGGGGCAGTAGCGACATTGACAGAAGAAAACATAATTAAAGATGAAAGGTTATGTACTATTTATGTTGAAAATACAAATGAAGCACTTTTAAAACTAGCTCAGCATTATCGCAGTTTATTTAAAATTCCTATTATAGGAATAACAGGAAGTGTCGGTAAAACAAGTACTAAAGAAATTGTTGCAGCAGTACTAAGTGCTAAATTTAATGTACACAAGACTGTAGGAAACTATAATAATGAAATAGGACTACCGCTTACATTATTTAATTTAGAAAAACATCATGAAGTAGCAGTTATAGAAATGGGCATGAATCATTTTGGAGAAATACACAGACTCAGTTTAACTGCAAGTCCACAAATAGCAGTTATTACTAATATAGGAAGTTCTCATATAGAGAACTTAGGCAGTAGAGAAGGGATATTAAAAGCAAAATTAGAAATATTAGATGGCTTAGATGAGAGCGGATTGTTTATCGTTAATGGAGACAATGACTTATTAAGTACTATAGAGCAGGTGCCTTTTAAAATGCTTAAATATGGTTTGAAAGAGGAGCAAGCATACTATGCGAAAAATATAGTGAGTGAAGCTGATATAACAACTGCTGAAGTTTTTACGCCAAACGCCAATTATAAGATTGCTATTTCGGCTTTAGGTGAGCATATGATCTATAATACACTCGTGGCAATAGCTATTGCTGAGTACCTTGAACTTACTGAAGAAGAAATACTAACAGGGCTTGCTTCTTATCAACCCAGTCAAATGAGAATGCATATTAAGACCTATGAGAATGGCATTACTATTATGGATGATACCTATAATGCAAGTCCAGAGTCAATGCAGGCGGCACTTAGAGTGCTGAGAAACTATCCGACTTCTTCACGTAAGATAGCAGTTTTAGGAGATATGTTAGAAATGGGAAGTTATGCCATGGCTCTTCATGAACAGGTGGGACAATTTGCAAGTTTAGAGGATATCAATTTATTATGTGCTGTTGGAGAGTTAGCCAAACATATCTATAATGGAGCAAATAAAACTTCTTCCAGTATGAAAGTTTTATACTATGCTACAAAAGAAGAATTTTTAAGTGAGATACAAAATATAATCCAATCAGGAGATACTATTTTATTTAAAGCATCTAGAGGCATGCACTT
>CALJTN010000102.1 GCA_937976175.1 uncultured Clostridiaceae bacterium
GTAGAGAAATCTTTGCAAGTGCTTTTGCTCAGGATAATATTTCCCAACTTTCTCATATCATTGGGGGGCTCTGTGGAGCATTGTTTGCCTTTAAAGTTAAACATATAGAAAAATAAAATTATATATAAAGTTTGAGATGGAAATAGGGGGATTATATGAAAAAACATATTGATTTATATATTATTATAATTGTTATACTTGTATCAGTACTTATAATTAAATTTTCTAGAGTTATGGTACCTAAGTCAACCAACGATATATTATATGAACAAGCTAAAGTTATAAATATAGACAAGGAGTTATTACAGAAAGATCCACTATTTATTCACTTAGATACGGGGTATCAAGATATTCAGGTTGAGATTTTGACAGGTGAGTACAAAGGTGAGAAATATAATGTTAGAAATTCCATGAGCCGTCTATACAATGTAAAAACAAAAGAAGGCATGACTATAATAGCATCACTATACCTTAGAGATAACAATGTTCAAGGACTTTCTGTTTACAGTTATAAGCGGAATGGGGTACTCTTCTTCATGGTAGCATTGTTCTTTTCAGTATTGATTTTAGTGGGGGGGAAGAATGGACTAAAGTCTATTTTAGCGCTTATTTTTACAGGGGTTATGATTATTTTTTATCTACTTCCAGCTATATTTAATGGTAAAGACCCCATTATATCTGCGGTGATTACAGTGGCTGTAACAACGGTTGTTTCTCTTTTACTAATTAGTGGAAGAAGCAAGAAAACCATTGCTGCTATGATTGGAACTATCTTAGGAGTAATTATTGCAGGAGTGATAGCACATTTTGCAGGTGAAATATCTCAAATATCCGGGCTTACCTTGCAGGATGCAGATGATTTAATATTTATAGCGGAAAGATATGGTATAAATATTAAAGGTCTAATGTTTGTATCTATTTTAATAGCCTCTTTAGGAGCCATTATGGATGTAGGTATGTCCATAGCTTCATCAATTTTTGAAATGCATAAATTGAAAACTGATATTGAGCCTAAGGATTTATTTGCAGCGGGAATGAATGTTGGTAAAGATATTATTGGTACCATGTCAAATACGTTGATACTAGCCTTTGCTGGTAGTTCCTTAAACCTTATGATTTTTATAATGGCAGCGCAAATGTCATATAATCAAATTACAAATTTGGATGTTATAAGTTCAGAATTAATACAAAGCTTAGCAGGTAGTATTGGTATAATACTTACAGTGCCAATTACAGCATTAGCAAGCGTTCTGTTAGTTAAGGCACATTCAAAGAAATAACCTTTCTCATTCTATGAGGATAAAGCCACAGGACACATCTCAATGAGTATTTCAAAATATTCCAGAAGATTTTGTATTAAAGCTTAGGCTTTTGACAAATACTATGAGGAAGCTAATAAGATACAAGGTAGCTTTCATAGATTATATTTTGGGAGTTTTAACGAAATAGCATAATTTAAATGAAAATTATATGGATTTCGTATAATTTGATAAAGGGTGAGATAGTCATGTGGTTAAATAAAATTAAAGTTCCTTTGCTTTTTCAAGGAGATGATAAAAGTGGAGAATATTTTGAAGGCTGGTACTATAAACAAGTTTCAAAGGATGAAAAAAGGGTTATAAGTTTTATACCTGGTATTAGTCTATTTAAGAATGATGTTCATAGCTTTGTTCAATACATATTTGTAAGTTTAGATGAAAATAAGAAGCGAGTTATAAAGAGTGGATATGTTAAATATCCTATAGAAGCTTTTAAATTTAGCAATAGTCCATTTAGGGTGCAGGTAGGTGACAATACTTTCGAAGAATCAATGGTATCAATTAAGATTATAGATGAAAATATAAACATACAAGGAACCTTAAACTTAGGTTCCTTTACTCCTATTAAAAAGTCTATTTTAGCTCCTAATATAATGGGCTATTTTGCCTATATACCTAAAATGGAGTGTTATCATGGAATTGTTAGCATGAACCATGAGGTTAATGGAACGCTTATGATTAATGGTGAAGAGACAGATTTTAATAATGGAAAGGGATATGTTGAAAAAGATTGGGGAACTTCTTTCCCTAAAAAATATATGTGGATACAATGTAACAACTTTAAGAATAAAGATACAAGTGTTTTTTGTTCCATTGCAGATATACCATTTATGAAAAAAAGCTTTTTAGGATATATAAGTAATTTGGTGCTAGATGGAAAGGAATATAGATTTGCAACTTATAATAACAGCAAACTGAAAATCCAAAGTGTAACTAGTGAAAAGATAGTAATAGTATTAGAAAATAGTAAAGCTAAGCTGAAAATAGAAGCAAACCTAAAGGAACCAGGGGAATTAATTGCTCCACATCAAGGCAGTATGCAAAGAAAAGTAAAAGAAGAAGTTTCAGGAGAAGTTAAAATTTATTTATACAATAAAGAACATGGAACTGTTTATGAAGATGTTTGTTATATGGCGGGCATTGAGATTGTTGGATTTTAGCAGAGTTAGTGAAACTTAAGTTTTATGAAATTGGAGGAAAAGTCTTTGTTTAAGAAGTATAGCTTAGTTCTAGTTTTAATTACGCTTTTATCTGTTGTTTCAGGATGTAGCTTTTTAACAAAGCAAGATGATAACAAGAATATAAACAATAATAATTCACAAAGGGAACCAGAAAAAAGTGAACCAATTGAGCTAGTTGATCCAATAATAGAAGAAATAAGTAAAATGACCTTAGAGGAGAAAATTGGTCAAATGCTGATGTTTAGCATTGAGGGTTATAGTCTTAGTGATAATACAAAAAAACTTATAGGAAATTATAAAGTTGGTGGTTTTATAGCATTAGGTGGAAATGTTCAAGATACTAAGCAATTACATGACTTACTAAACTCTATAAAAGTGGAGAACTCAATAAATAAAATTCCTTTGTTTTTATCTGTGGATGAAGAGGGTGGAAGGGTAACACGGATGCCTAAGGAATTTAAAAGGCTTCCAACGAATAAGACTATAGGGAATATTAATAATAAGGTTTTTTCAAGTAAAATTGGTAGCAGTATTGGAAGTAAAATAAAAGCTTTTGGATATAATATGGATTTTGGTCCAGTTCTTGATGTTAACAGTAACCCTAGTAATCCTGTGATAGGAGATAGAGCTTTTGGCTTAAACTACACGGTAGTAAGTAATCTGGGTATTGAAACCATGAAAGGAATTCAGTCAGAGAATGTTATAGCTGTGGTAAAGCACTTTCCAGGCCATGGAGATACTAATGTAGATTCACATAAGGGACTACCAATTGTAAATAATGATTTAGAAAGATTAGAAAGCCTTGAACTTATTCCCTTTGTAGAGGCTATAAAAAGCGGAGTAGATGCCATAATGGTTGCGCACATACTTTTGCCTAAGATAGATAAAGAAAACCCTTCCTCCATGTCGAAAACTATTATTACAGATATACTAAGAACTGATCTTAAGTTTCATGGCGTTGTAATTACTGATGATATGACTATGGGAGCAATAATGAAAAATTATGAGCTTGGAGAAGCTGCGGTAAAATCAGTAAATGCAGGAACTGATATTGTGCTAGTATGTGGTGGCTATGATAATCAAATGAAAGTAATTAATGCTTTGAAAAATGCAGTCATACAGGGGAATATACTAGAATCAAGAGTAAATGAAAGTGTTTATAGGATATTGAAGCTAAAGGATAAATATGGCTTAAATGACCATGTAGTGAGCATTGTTAATGTTGATGAAATAAATAATGAGATAAATACACTCTTAAATACCTATTTGTATAAAAAATAAAGAAATTTAAGGAGAGACCTTACGTATTTTATAAATAAGTAGGGTCTTTCCTTCATAATAAATACTATATCTATAGTCCTTTAAATTAAATCATTAGCCGCCATACTAAAAACATCATTAAACCATTTCTGCATTACCCTCAAGCTTTGCATACATTTTTTCCTGTTGTTTAGTAGTAAATTGAAAATATATTTCTGTGTTTGAAACAGATTTGTGGCCTAGCCACCATTGAAGTTCCTTAATATCCATATCACATTCAGCTAGGTGAACTGCGGTAGTGTGTTTAAGGGCATGAAAATGATGTTTTGATTTATCTTGAATATCAGCTAGTGAACAATATTTTTTCATAAGATAATCTAGAGTTTGTCTCGATATAGGGTTACTTTTCTGACTTGTGAAAATGATATCTGAATCAGAGACTATATTTTTCTCATGTATATATTTGTTTAAAATAACCTTTGTTTTTTCATCAAGTCTTAAAGTGTTATTATTACTTCCCTTCAAACGCTTACAATATATTTCTCCTTTAGAAATATTATAATCTTGCAATTTTATTAATGATATTTCAGAAGCTCTAAAACCACATCTATAAGTTACTCTAAATATGGCCAAGTCACGCAATGAATGAGAGCTGTAAGTATTCTCTATTGAATTAAATAAGGAAGTAGCTTCCTTTTGAGTTAAATATTTTATTTTAGTTTCAGCACTTTTTACCATATATATTCTCCTTAATAAATAATGATACAATATAAATATTTTGTACAATTAAATTGACTTATATGTGATTTAATTAAACATAAATATACATTTTATTTAAACCTCCCTGAGATTCTCATGAAAATACATACAAATGACACATTATATGTATTAAAAACATACATTATTTGCATTTTTTACAATTTGTATTATAATAAAACTGTACAAAATATTTATTCTGTTTCAATAAATAATATAATGACTTACCGTAAAAGTCAAAGGCCGTAATATTAGTGTATTATATAAAATAATATACAATTTAGGGGATATTAATTTTAATAAAATGGAGGGTGTATGGAAAAGGAGCTAAATAGTTTAGAGAAAAAAAGAGAGATTTTAAATAAGCTAGTAGAAAATATTAATATTCTAGATGGTGAGGGTAAGAGTTTGTTGCAGCAAGTAAGTGAAGAAGTGGACATGCTAATTTTGGATTATATTAAAAACTATGGGCGCAGACTTTAAAGGGTGGTAATTATGATAAAAAGTGAATTAAAAGAAACAAAGGAAATGTATGACCGAGCACTTGTAGGTGGAGATTTTGGAGTTTGGGAATGGAACTTAGACACGGATGCTCTTTTTTTATCAAAACAGTGCTACAAGGTAATTGGACATGTAGATAGACAATTAAAAAGCTTATATGAATGTATTGAGAGGTTTGTAATATTAGAAGATAAGAAAACAGCTTTAGATGATTTAGATTTTTTTATTAATAGACATACATTAGAATATAGAAGCGAAGTAAGAATTCTAACAAGGGACAAGAAGGTAAAATGGGTGGTTATTAAGGGTAAGCACACTAAAAATGTAGAGGGGAAGAAAGGGTTACTATCAGGATCAATAAATGATATAACTACTAAAAAACAACTAGAAAATAAGATGGAAATTTTGGCTTACTATGATGGCCTTACTGGATTACCCAATAGAGCTCTATTTATAAAGGATTTAAAATCAGTTATAAGTGAATGCAAAAGCAGTAAGAATATGGCTGCTTTAATATTTATAGATATAGATAATTTTAAGTATGTAAACGATGCCTTTGGATATGCTTATGGAGATTTGCTTTTGAAAGCAGTAGGAAAAGCATTAGTGAGTTGTAATACTAAAAATTGTAATACTTTTCGCCTAAACGGAGACGAATTTATTATTATAGCAAAAAAAATTAGTTCTGAGGAAGAAGTAAATAACATATGTAATAAGATAATGGAACATTGCAATAAAGAATTTCAAATAAGAAGAGAAGCAATATACATATCGGTTAGTATTGGAGTCGCTTTTTTACCCAAAGATAGCTTAAATGAAGATGATGCTTATAAGTATGCTAATTTGGCAATGTATAAATCAAAATCTAAGGGAAAAAATATGGTTACTTTCTTCGAAAAATCAATGTTAGATACTTACTTAAGGAAATTAGTTATCGAACAAGAGTTAAAAAATGCAATAGCCAATAAAGAGCTTTCCATAGTATATCAACCACAAATCGATATGTTACATCATAAAATTGTTGGATTTGAGGCGTTGCTAAGGTGGAATAGTAATAAACTTGGAAATGTGCCACCGTCAGAATTTATACCTATTTCAGAGGAAAGTGGAAGTATTATAGAGATTGGACAATGGGTAATTAACTCAGTATGTGATAAAATTAAGGAACTATGTAAAAAAGGATATGATTTAGAATCTATATCAGTAAATGTTTCTCCAGTTCAGCTAAAGAGAAATGATTTTATTAGTATGCTAACTAATATAATAGAAAACAAAAGAATATCTCCTGGAATGCTTGAAATAGAAGTAACGGAAGGAACATTAATTGATTTATATAAAGGGAATCTTTGTACTTTTAATAAGATTATAGAAAAAGGCATAAAAATAGCTATTGATGACTTTGGGACGGGCTATTCCTCCTTGAATTATTTAACAGTGTTACCCATAAATACATTGAAGATAGATAAGACATTTATAGACGAAATCCATAAAGAAAAAAATATGGCTGTTATTGATTGTATTTTAAGTTTATCAAAGGCTCTGAAGTATAAAGTTATTGCTGAAGGTGTTGAGACAGAACTTCAAATGAATAAACTTCTTAATGCAGGTAGTAATATAATTCAAGGATACTTTTTTAGTAAGCCAGTACCAGAAGAAGAGGTGGAGTATTATTTACAATTATAGATTAGTATGCTACAATTATTTATCATATGGAGGGCTTGGCTTAAATTATTAGCCCTTGGATTAAACTAATTAGCATTTGGAGGTGGGGTTCAATGACAAAAGGACAAATTGAAGCTAAAATAAGCGAAGCAATTAGTAAATTTGAGATTGAACACATGGGCAGAGGCCCGGAAAAAATTAGGACAATCATCTCTCAGGATTTAATAATAGTGAGGATTAAAGGCTTTTTAAGCAAATCAGAAAAAAGCTTAGCTCAAAATAAAGAAGGCGTTGACTTAATAAAAAAAGTTAGAGTTGCTTTGTTTGAGAACTCAAGAGAAAGTTTGGAAGAGACTATAAAGTCTGTAGTGGATGTTAATATAATAAGCACTTATTCTGATGTAAGCACCAAAACAGGTGAGAAAATTATAGCCATAGTTGTAGATCGAGATATGGAAGAAAAAATTATAAAATAAACTTGGAAGACCACTTGAAGGGTTAATAACCAGTGAAGTAGTAAGCCAATAG
>CALJTN010000103.1 GCA_937976175.1 uncultured Clostridiaceae bacterium
CGTGCAAAAGTACGTTGTTATGGAGCGGATGATGTTAGAGAAGGTGTAGCTATTATGCACTTAGAAAACGTTGGTGTTTCTATAACAGGTAACTCTACTAACCCAACACGTTTCCAACATCCAGTTGCTGGAACTTACAAAAAAGAATGTATCGAACAAGGCAAAAAATATTTCTCAGTAGCATCAGGTGGTGGTACAGGTCGTACACTTCACCCAGATAACATGGCAGCAGGTCCTGCTTCTTATGGTATGACTGATACTATGGGTAGAATGCACTCAGATGCACAATTTGCTGGTTCATCTTCAGTACCAGCCCATGTAGAAATGATGGGACTTATTGGGATGGGGAACAATCCAATGGTAGGAGCTACTGTTGCAGTGGCAGTTGCTATTGAAGAAGCAATGAGCAAATAATATAGGTTGGAAATATAGTATTATCAAGGGTTTAGAGTTTTATTGTATGTTATCAATTTTAGTCGTAATATACAAATAATACACAGGTAATACACATTGGTAATATACAAAAATAAGGATATACCTTTATAGGTTATATCCTTATTTTATTTACCTCACTTCTCAATTGTTCTATGGTTCGGTGTGTATATACTTTCTCAGTGATATCATCTATAGCATGACCGACCATTAATTTTAAGCAGTACTCGTCAACTTTAGCATCCTTGGCAAGCGTAATAAATGTGTGACGTGTTTCATGTGGCCTATGATTCATCTTAAACTTTTCCATGATCTTTTTAAATCTTCCTCTATATTTATCATAAGTCATAGGACTTCCTTCAGCATCCATAAATAATTGTCCGTTGTTAGCGGTATACCTTTTTAGTATTAACTCTTTTATGGACTCATGAATAGGAACATAACGATTTTTTCCTGCTTCAGTCTTTAGTCCACCCAACATGGTCATGTTTTCGATATCTATATCTGTAGTTTTCAAAATAGCCAGCTCTTGCGGCCTCCATCCTGAATATATACCTATGAGTACCATATCAACGAATGGAAACTCTATATTATCCCAAAGCATCTTAATTTCATCAGGAGATAATACCACTACAGGCTTACTTGGTGTAGTCTTTTTTACACTATTACATAAAGCTGCATAATCTTTATCTACAATTTCATGCTTTAAGGCATATCTATAAATGAGGTTAAACATACTTTTTATCCTTGCTTTTGTAGAGTCGCCAGTATTAGCATTTTTTATTGCTTGCTCAAGATGATTTACTCGAATATCTTTCATCCTGATATTATATAGAGGCTTGCAATAATTATAGGCTGCTTTCCATGTTCGTGTAGCAGATGGAACTATTTGTTTGAAATGTTCTTCAGACCATTTACCATATACTTCTGAAAATGTTATGCTGTCAGCTTTAAGATCGTAGGGATTTTCATTATAATTTGCAAGTGCCTGCAAAGCTAGTTGTCTAGTTTCATAGTAGCCTATAATATCATATTTCTGTTTAACATTGCCTTCCGCATCAGTTTCCCACCCAGCGGTTTTTCTTACGCCCCAGGGTTTTCGTCTTTTACCTGATAATTTATAAACAGATCCATATCCATTAGGTAATTTCATATAATCACTCCTCATTTGTATTGAAATGTTGGAGCGCATATTATATACTAAGTATGTGTATAGCGTATATTTTATGCGCTTTTAAGGACTGGGTGTTGGTAGCGCCTAGTCCTTATTTTATATTGGAATTTTTTAAATCAATCAGAGTATTAATAATTTGTTTTCCTAGTACTTTGTTGTCATGCATTAGATGTTCATAAGTAGCCCCTTCATATAATAATAATTCAGCAGTAAATTTATTGGCTTGAATTTCTATTATTCCATTCTTTGGCAGTATAAAACAATCTTTCATAAGCTGTATTTGTTTAGTACTATGTAGCACATCATGTCCCAATTCATGAGCTGATGCGATAAGAAGACAAAATTCATTCAGGTTCTCGTTTAATGCTATATATCTATTACCTAAAATCTTTTTGTATATCCCCTTTATATTCCCTAAATCGTAGTAATTAACATCAATTCCCCTTAATTTAGCTATTCGTATTGGGTCATGGGTATTGTATGTGGATACCAGATTTTTAACTCTAAGTGCTATATCCACTAGCATACCTCCTACTTTTTGTGAGACTTCGCGTATTTTTCTTTATTCCTCTGTTTAGCTTTCCAAAATATATCATTTAGAGCTAACATGAGCTTTTCTTTATCCTCCTCTGATACATCTTCATTATCAAATAATAAAGCAGCCTCACCCATTACTTTTTCGTATTGAGAAATTTCTTTTTTAGTCATTTTCTTTCCGGTAAGAGGATTAATATTATTATTAGTCTCAGAAGAAGATATTTCTTCATTGCCAGTAATATAGCTTAGAGGTACTCCGAAATAGTCAGCTATCTTTTGGAGTTTGTCTATTTTGGGTATACTTCTGCCTCTTTTCCAATCGCTTAGCGTAGTTTGAGAGATACCGGTTGCTTTTGATACTTGATAAGGGGTCGTATTGTTTTGTTGTAATAATTGAACAAAAATCTCATACATAATTATGCTCCTTCAAAAAAATTCTTGAATACTAAGAAAATGTTCATCATTTTTTATTGACAACTAAACAAATGCGATGTATAGTATAACCATACAAAGCAAATGCGAAGTAAAGATAACCTTTGGCGAGGCTGCAATAATTAATGAACATAACTTTTGTTAATTACTTTGCTTTTCATTTGCATTGTATCACAAAACCGAAGTAAGCACAAGTATAATATTGTCAGAAAGGAGGAAATTTTATGTCTAAGTTATTTACTTGCGAGGAAATAGCAGCAAGGTATGACGTAAAGATAATTACGGTCTGGGATTGGATTCGTAAAAAAAAGCTACCTGCAATTAAAATTGGCAAGCAATATAGAGTTTCAGAGGATGATATTAAAGAGTTTGAGGAAAAGGCAAGAACTAGTAAAGTATAGTGAAATGAAAGGAAGAGCATAAATGCAAGATACAATAGACTATTTTATACAGCTGTTAGATGGAATTACTACCTCAGAATGGGAAGTTTTGAAAGATAATATGGATAAGAAGATGAAAACTATGCCAGTAGGAGAAGGAATAAAAGTTTCAGAAGCTGCTGAGATAATGGGGAAATCTGCTCAATTTATTAGAGTTGGGCTTCAAAAAGGCATCTTGCCATTTGGCCATGCAGTTCAAATTGGTAATGGAAAATATACTTATTATATATCTCCTAAATTATTTAAAGAATATGTAGGTGAGTTAAATTGAAGAATTTTTAGTTATTAGACAATTTAAAGGAGCATGATTTCATGTACGAATTCGATAATGAAATAATCCACGATCAAAAAGCGATGTGGCACTTAGCGGTATCTTTTAAGTGCAGGTACAACTTTTTAAAAGAGCAGCTTGCTAACTACAAAAGAGATAATTGCATTTTATATAAAGGTAACTTAATTTTTAAAAGCAGAGATGAAAAACTCTTTCAAAAAGTCGTAAGAGAATACAAGCAAGATCTTACTGCTATTGAAAGAGTTATTGAGCAAGATATAAGACTTAATAGTGGCAATGAAAAGCACTATGTGAAATACATTCATTGCATTTAGAAGGTCAAAACGTACAAAAGATAAATCTTATTTATTTTTTTGTACTACACCGTAAAAATGGCGTAGTCCTACAATATCAAGTTTATTCAGTATAGTACCAATTAGAACTAAAAGTTTCAGAAAGAGGTGAAAAAGTTGAATGAAAAAGAGTTAGCTGAGAAAATAGAACAACTAATTGTAGAGAGTAATTTATCCTACGCAGAGGTTAAAAGTACACTAAGCAGAATCTTAGTTGTTTACCAAGATAAAGGAAATAACCTTTTAAATGCTACCAACATTCAAAAGGTTATCGAAGCCCCACGATTTATTCGCTAAAGTTGCCATGCAGCCTTTGATAAGTATCCTGAAGATCATAAATAATAGTATGTAATTTTTTTAGAAGCACATCATACTCCAATTTTGAAATATCTTCATCGCTACTTAAAATTTGTATTGCTAAAATACCAAGACTATCACGAAGAACAATGTTCGGATGCCTAAGTGCATGATCTTCATTTTCGAAGAAATCAGCTGTTAGATTTGACATTTACATTCCACCTTTCATTTGTATTTCAGCTCTGCCAAGCTGTTATTAATATTGTAAAGGTGAAGCGAGAAAATTACAAATATAAAGTCAATAAAATGGTAACTATCACATGATAAAAGGGGAGGAATTTTTACTATGGAAAAAATAATGAGCAGAAATGGAGTAGAAATTTGTTTGCACAGTGAAGATCTTAAAAAGCATAATGGCTTTGTATACATTGCTGCTTCAGGTACATACTATATCGTTATTAATAGCACCATTGAAGACAATCTCAGAAAAGAAATGATAGATCAACAATGCCAATACATATTACAAAATAGGCCTAGTGAATTTTATGGTCTGTAGACATAAAGAGCTATATAAAAAATAGATAATCATAATAAAAAAAGGAGTGAGTACAAATGAAGCTAAGACAAAGAAAGAAAAAGAATATCAAGTTTTTAACTCGTAAAATGCTTAAGAAAAGGCTCAAGGAAAGCAGTGCGGAGCTTGAAGCAGCATATCAAAAAATAGAATTTTTAGAGTTTAAATTATCGGCCAAAGACTTAAGACTGGAAGTTCTTTCAGGTATCAATAGTGATCTGGTAAAAGAAAAATATGCACTAGATAAAAAGCCGAAATTCTTAAATTTTTTTCAAAAGAAAAAGCCATGCTAGCTGCAACTAGGTCATGGCATCAGTAAAACTAATATGACATAAGTATACGGCATTATTTGTACTTATGCAAGAAGGAGACAAAATATTTTAGGTGCCTGTAATCAGTCGGACAGTAGGTGAACAGAATGTTTTTTAACGGGTTTAGTGATTATACAAGAAAAATTTTTAATGAGGATAAAGACAAGCATAACGTGATAAGTTGGCTTATATACAACGCCAATTATCAGGAGGAATACAGCGGACTTAAAAAGAATGAGTGCTATTTCAGCTATTCCGTACTAGAAGATGATTGCAAAATAAGCAGGGGCAGGCTTCAAATTATCATGAAAGATCTTGAAGAAGAAGGATTTATTGAGTGGGTAAATAAGTCCAAAGTAAAGCATCAGAGGAGTATTTTAAGGCTTATTTTCCAATACGGTAAAACGTACGGTAACGAATACAGTAACCAATACGGTAGATTGTACGGTAACCAATACGGTGAAGTCATTGATAATCAAGCTTTGAAAGACAATGGCAATATGGTAGATAATACGGTAAATAATACGGTAGATTGTACGGTAACCAATACGGTAAATAATACATCTTCTATAAATATATCTAATAATAAATATATAGTCGAGATAGTAACCTATCTCAACCATGTATGTGAGACTTCTTATAAGCCTACAACTAAGAAGACAATAGCACTTATCAATGCAAGATTTAAAGAGCAATTTACAGTAGAGGACTTCAAAGAGGTTATTAGTAAAAAGGCTGCTTCATGGAAAGGTACGGATATGCAGAAGTATTTAAGGCCTGAGACATTGTTTGGTACTAAGTTTGAAGGTTACTTAAATGAGAATGGACAGTGCCGAAGTAAAGGTTCAGATGCAGAGGTGGAATTCATAAAGGTTTTTAACGAAGAAGAAGGGATATACGAGAGACGAAGGGTTGTGAAATAATTGGAGATTAAACTAGCGGCAGAAGCTATTAAAGAGCAAGTATCAGCCGAAGCTGTTAAAGGCAAGATAGAGGCTGATAAAGGACTACAAGTAAAAAATAAAAAGTATTTATGTTTTCTTCATAACGACAGCAATCCAAGCATGAGTTATGATGAGAATTTGAAAAGATTTCATTGCTTTAGCTGCCAAGGCAACTATGACATATTTGATCATTATATGGATTATTACAGCATGAGTTTTGTAGAAGCTACAAAAGCCATCATAAATGACTTTAGCCTTAATATTATGTTGAATGAGGAAAACGCAAAATTTAAGCCGAAGAGTAAACCCCTAAAGCATAAAGCCATACAAGATGAACTGGTTAATAAATATATTGAATCCCGTAAAATAAGCCTTAAAACTGCTGCATATGTTGGCCTTAAAGAAGAGAAAGGAAACGTTGTATTTGAGTATCGAAATGCTGCAGGAGATCATATATCAAACAAATATAGAGTAGCCAAAAAAGTAGCGAAAGATGATTTAAAAACATGGTTTCAATCAGGAACTAACTGCAATACTCTTTATAACATGGATAAGATCGATGTAACTAAACCTTTAGTCATATGTGAAGGAGAGTTTGATTGTTTAAGTCTTATAGAGGCAGGCTATAAAAATGCAGTATCTATCCCTACTGGAGCAACAAGTGAAGAGTGGATCGGCGTTAATTATGAGTGGCTGGAGCAGTTTAAAGAGATTATATTGTTTTTTGATAATGATACCGCCGGAAAAGATGGTGTGAAAAAAGCAGCCAATAGACTTTCAAACGATATTGTAAAAATAGTTTATACCAAGAAGGCAAAAGACATCAATGAAATACTTTATAAGTTTGGTAAAAATGCAGTTATAAATGAGATCTATAAAGCAAGTGAAATAGAGGTTGATGGCGTAATCACAATGGATAAGATTGAAGATTTTAATGTCTATGAAGCTGAGAAGATCAAGAGCGGAATTAAAGGGATCGATAGTGGAATTTTAGGTTTCATCATGGGTAGCCTTAATGTTATTACAGGCTATAACGGTAACGGAAAAAGTACTGTTATTAATCAAATGTGTATTGCTGAGAGCATCTGTCAAGGCTATAAGACATTCGTTTTTAGTCCGGAGCTTACTACAAGCAATTTTAGATATTGGTTATATACAACTATAGCAGACAAGGAGGACTTTGAAGAGCATACAACTAAGGCTGGTAATAAGAAGTACTATAGAGTGAAAAAGTATGCAGCTGAAAAGATTACCTCATGGCTAAAGGACAAGCTATATCTTTATGATAAAAATGATTGTTCATCGAAATCCCTGCTTAAGACAATGGATATTCTAGCAAAAAGAAAAGGTGTTAAAGTTTTTGTTATAGATGGCCTTATGAAGGTGGAGCTTGAAGAAGGTTATAAAAATGAATATTTATCTCAAAAGAGATTTGTCAACGACCTAAAAAACTTTGCTAATAAATATAAGGCTGTTGTTCACCTGGTAGCTCATCCAAGAAAGCCAAATGATAGGCAGAAGCTTACTAAGTTTGATGTAAGTGGTTCAGGAGATATAACAAACTTATGTGATTATTGCATTGGCATACATAGAACAACTAAAAATGAAAAAGAAGAGTATGAAATAGCTTTATCGAAGAATAAGCCAGCCATTGATCCTAAAGATGCATGTATTACGCTATTTAAAGACAGATATACCGGGGCAAGTGAAAGAGAAGCGCCATTGTTTTTTGATAATGGTCGTAAAAGATTTTATTCCTTTGAAAGTGACTTGAATCGTAGATATGGATACTCAAGCGAGGGCTTTCAAGAAGTATTAGACGATATGCCATTTTAGGGAGGAAATTGCATGATAGAAAGTAAAAAGCCTCTTACTCACTTGCCTTTATTCTTAGTAGTCAATCATAAAGAGCAGCTTGAAAAGCTATATGAGGAAAAAATGAATACGATAGTCCTTAATAGCATTGAGGTCGAGGAGTTTAAAGACAAGTTATTAAAACACAAAGAAAATAATCAAAAGTATTGGTATTGGTTATGTTTTGTAAATAACAAAGAAGCTTACTTAAACTTAAAAGATCTTGTTTTATTTATGAAGCAGGAAGGATTTAAGCATATCATAACTAATGAGCAGATGAAAATGTACTTAAAGACAGAGCTAGGAGATTTATATAGTCAAAAGTAATAGGTCAGTCTGAGAAAAGGAGCTCCCAGTATGGAAACAGAAGCACTAAAGCCAAATAAAGAAGATGAGAAAATAATCAACTATACATATAAACATTTTAAGAATTATGTTTTTGAGCATATGAGTAATAGTGACTTAATAGCATTCAGACAAAGTGTAACAGCAGATAGGGAAATTAGACCTGAAGTGAAAAGATTGCTCTTTGCAGCAATCAATTTGGAAGAAGAGGAAAGAGGCATTAGAGAAAATAGGATAGGAGCATAGCAGATGATAAAAATAAAGATTTCTTATATTGAGCAGTCAGAAAAAGAAGCAGCATTAAAAGCACTAAGCCAAGCTTTAAAGGTAAAGAAGATGTCTAAAGAGCAAAAGAAAGGTGAGTACTCAAATATATACATCGATGCTGAAATAGCAGTATAGAACATAATGAATATTGTAAGAGTACCCTACTTATTAACTAAGTGGAAGCCATATAAAAGGCATGGGAAAGCACTTGATATCATGAGATATTGAATGCTTCTCCATGCTTTTTATATTGGCATGAATAGATATGAGAGGGGGTGAAATTATGAGTAGAAAAAATGGTGGGCTTGCTACAGCTCTTAATAAGTTAAGAAAAGATAACCCAGACAACTTTAACAATAGAGCTGGAGTTCTAGCAGAAGCTTTAAACAGGGTTGGAAAGGATGACTCAAAAGGTTTTATTAATCGAGCAGGCAATCTTGCTGCAGCTCTTAATAACTCGAGAAAAGACGATTCGAAAAGGTTTGAGCGTACAAGCAGAAAAGGGAGCAAGTAGTTAAGAAATCGGAAACGGAATTTGCTTTAAAGATTATTGCGTGATTACAAACTATCTCACGCATTTAGTAAAAGAATAATCTTAATGAGTCTATCTCTATCAAGGCGAGAAGTCATTTAAAAAGAATGCGAGAGAAGGAAAGCAAATGACGCATATTTTCTTAGAGTTTAAAAGAACCTTTAGAGGGGTTCAAAGCCTTGATAACACTAAGGTACTTCCAATAGGGAAAAGTGAGCTGCGGTTCTAGCGAGCCCGGGATTCCTCTAGTTTTAAACTTTTAAAACTTCAAACTACCATTTCCGAATACTGAAAGTGATGTTAAAAAAATAACAATTAAGACAAACACCAAAATAATAACTATTAAAGGAGAATGAAAGTAATGAAATTTCTAGACGACCTGAAAGATAAAATGGATAGCAGAAAGTCAAAGATTAATGCTCAAATGCAGACGGTCAATGAGTTGAATCAAGAGATCGAAACATTGAAATCTGAAATAGCTGTCAAAGAAACGGAATATATGGATACTTTAGATATTAACCTCTTACAGGTTATTGAGGAATTAAAGAAAAAGGTATCATTCATTGAGAAAAACAAGGGAGATAGATTGCGTTTATTGGAAGGGGCAAAACAGAAGACATATGATATTAACTGGAACGTAGTAGAGAGTGATATTGATAAAGCTGTTAAAGCCAGTAAAGCCCCTGATATTATGGTTAAAATTAAAAATACTCAGGCAGAGTACTACAAGTTACTTGGAGAGCTTGGAGAAGCTGTTGAGCAAATTTATGAAGGTTATTCAGAGTTGGTGCAAAATCAGAAGTATATGGATGTTAAATTACAAGCCAAGATAGCGTCCAAATATGGGAAAGTAGAGTCGGATAATGGACACTTTAAAGTTGAACCAATAAATTCCTTGAAAGAAAAAGAACTTATGGATCAGGTTCGTTATAACATAAGATTCAGTAAAAGTGATTTTAATGATTTTTCTAAATCACTAGCGGAGTTCAGTGATCTAACCGGAATAAGAAGTTCTGAGCTTCTGGAAAAGATACCTATGGAGCACAGAGAACAGTGTGAATTAAGGTTAAGAGGATATATAAATCAATTATCAGATTATCTCCCTAATGATCCTCAAAGAATCAAGCTTCAGGAGAAGATAGGTAAACTGCAAGTATTATTAAGCAAATAAAACATTCTAGAGCAGTAAATTTTAGGAGCATTGTGAGGTGAAAGTTAATTGAATAGACAACAAGAAGTTCAGGCACGCCTTAGCATAACAAATAATGTGAAAGCAGCGATTAAAGCAGTGGAAGCAGTTAAAGGGGAACTTTCTCAAACAGAACGTGATCAACTTGAAAAGACTATGTATGAGCAAACTGTAGCTTTATCAAAAGTTATGGTGGAATGTAATTTGGGAGGTCGTAGTAAAAAAGTTCTGAAATTAGTAGAAGCTCTAAATTCGTGTAATTCCAGATAAAACACACTCTAAATAGGAGGAAATATGATAAATGTTAAAGCTATAAAGGCTATTAATAAAAGCATTAAAAAGTGGAGTTCACTTACATTGTCTAAGAAGAAAAATAAAATGATAGCCTATTACGAAGAATTCTTACATTTGGAGACTTATAGCAGTCAAGAAGAAAAACAAGAAATTATAAAGCGGCTTGAATCCTGCAGAACGCTGGAAGGGAATGAGCTTGAAAAGTTCTTAGATCAAGAAAATGAATCTATAATGAATAATTTAAAGATT
>CALJTN010000104.1 GCA_937976175.1 uncultured Clostridiaceae bacterium
GGTTATAGTCGGTAGGGTTCCCCAAAGTTATATACAGGTGCCAGAGGATAAAATTTTGAATGTAACACCTCTTTTAGGTCAATGACAAAAGGATATCAAGGGGCTGTCTCAAAATAGATGATTAATCTAGGGCTGAGACGCCCTTTTTCTATGCAAAAAAATAAAAAGACAAATTCCGAAGAATCTGCCTTTTTGGTATAATATAATCACCACAAAAATATATACCAAGGAGATTGTACCATGAAAATGAGAGGTTTTCAATTAGTTTTACCAATTAATATTGAGGTAATGATACAAGAAGATGATTCTGTAAGATTGCTTAATGAGATGCTAGAGAAGTTAGACTATTCTAAGCTATACGATTGTTATTCACATCTAGGTCGCCCTTCTACTTCCCCTAAACTACTTTTTAAAATTGTCGCGTATGCCTACATGAATAATATTTACTCTTCTAGAAAAATTGAAAAAGCCTGTAAGCGTGACATTAATTTTATCTGGTTACTTGCAGGGGAAAAAGCCCCAGATCATAACACTATTAGCCGTTTTCGAAGTGGTCATTTGACGTCAGTCATAGAGGATTTGTTTTATCAACTCGTTATTCTTTTAGGTTCTATGGGTGAACTTGCCTATGAGAACATATTTATTGATGGAACTAAAATTGAAGCTAATGCTAATAAATATAGCTTTGTCTGGAAAAAATCCGTTCAAAAAAATGAAACTAGGCTAGAAAGTAAAATTAATTTAATCACTGAGGAAATCAACAAAGCATATAAAACCTCATTTAACGTTGATAACGAAAAGTCTCTAGACTTTGTACTAATTGATATTTTGGAGTTTCTTAAGTCTCAGCAAACTTTGTTAGGAATTGAATTTGTTTATGGAAAGGGTAAAAGAAAAACTTCTTTACAAAGATATGTTGAAAACGTAGAAGAGTATTCAAAAGCTAAGAAAAAGTATGACGACTACAATAAAATCTTTGATGGTAGAAATAGTTTTTCAAAGACAGATTATGATGCTACTTTTATGCACATGAAAGATGACCATATGAGGAATTCTCAGCTAAAGCCAGGCTACAATGTTCAGATTGGTGTAGAAGGAGAATATATTGTTGCGGTTGATTTATTCAGTGATCGAGCCGATCAGCTAACCTTTATCCCCTTCTTAGAAAAGCTTGAAGAAAACCTTCCGAGCCGCTATAAAAATATAGTAGCAGATGCTGGCTATGAAAGTGAAGTGAATTATGCTTTTCTAGAATCAAAGGAACAACAGTCCTTCATTAAACCTTCAAATTACGAAATTAGTAAGAAAAGCAGTTATAGAAAGAAAATTAACCTTCGTGAAAATATGAACTACAATAGGGAAACTGATGAGTATACATGTCATAATAGCAGGCAATTAAAATACATAGGGCAGAAATTTAAAAAATTCCCTTCAGGTTATGAATCCAAAATTAAGATTTATGAATGTGAAGACTGTGATGGTTGTGAATATAAATTACAATGTACAAAATCGAAAGGAAATAGAAAACTTCAGGTAGCAGAAGAGTTTGTTAGGTTAAGAGAGATTTCATTAACTAATATAATCAGTGAAGAAGGTATAAAATTAAGGGTAAATCGTTCTATTCAAGTAGAAGGTGCCTTTGGTGTATTAAAAGAAGACTATGGATTCAGACGTTTTTTACTTCGTGGTAAAAAGTATGTTAAGACGGAATTTATGCTTTTGTGCCTAGGATATAATCTCAATAAGCTACATAACAAAATAATTAATAATAGGCGGGGTATTTCGCTGTTTGATGTAAAAGTCGCCTAACAAATCTTATACAATTATGAATTTTAACCGAGGTTCTAGCAATCTCTTTTTGTCGTGTGCATTAATCAAAAAACTGATGAAGATTATAGCATATAGCTAGAATTTTCATCAGTTTTTTCCTTAAACTAATGAAAAAGGGGCTGCCTTTTTCAATGATATATTAAATCATTTTGAGACAGCCCCGTTTTTTATAGTTTTTGTGGAGATCTAGTCTTAGTCCTAAGTTGCCTTATTTCAATATATACTAATTTGATAATTTGTTATCAATTATAAAAACCACTAAATAACAGTACTAAAATTAGGTAAAAAAATAACAAATCACTATTATCTTTACTGAAGAGACCACTCCTCATGAGTATTATTGCTAACAAGATAAAGAAAAATAATAAACTGGTTTTCTTTTTGCCCTTCACTTCCACAAATCATCTCCTCCTATCCAATCTCCTATTATTAAGGTATGTTTCAATAATAGAATTGTGCCTAAAGAAAAGGATCCTTGTGCTCAAAATCTACTTAAATTGAAAATTATTCATATTATAATTTTATTGGTTTTATACGGTTTTATGCATAAATAATTATCGAAATTGTCTAATAATTTCACGCAGTATAATAATTATCAGACACCAGTGGGAATCCCCCTACTGACAAGTATCAATTATAATATTTTTTGTATAAATATTTAAAATAGTAGTTGCATATTTATACATTAAGACTTATAATAATATTTATAAGAATGAATTTAATGGAGGGATATTAAATGATTAAAAAAGATAAGGTTGTTTTAGCATATTCCGGAGGACTTGACACCTCAGTTATTTTAAAATGGTTAGAAAATGAATATTCATATGATGTTATAGCAGTTTGTGTAGATGTCGGTCAAGAAGAAGACTTTAACGCAGTTAAGGAAAAGGCCC
>CALJTN010000105.1 GCA_937976175.1 uncultured Clostridiaceae bacterium
GTTTTTAAAATCATAGCATTAGGAAAGAATGCCCCAATATATTGGCCAATTATATCTTCAGCTTTTATACCATATAGTTGTTCTGCACTTTTGTTCCAGTAGTTTACTACTCCAACGTTACTACAAATACACACTGCTTCATGTAAATTTTCAATAATATTATTTTGAAGATCAAACATTTCGTCAATTTTTAGATAAAAAGTATCTCTTATATTGTTACTTGTAATTACGCCCTTAATTTCTCCATTTTCAATTACTGGGATTCTCCCTATTCCATTCTCTATCATTAAATTTCTTGCAGTTCTAGCAGAAGCATCTTTATCTATTGTTATCACATTCTTATTGGTATAATTTATAACTCCTTCTTGAAAAGATATATCTTTGTTTTTTTTAATTTCAGCTATATCATTTCTTGTAAATACTCCAATTAGTAAGTCCGCATCATCTACAACTAAAACTTCATCTTTATTAGCTTCAATCATTTTATTTAAAGCATCTTTGATGGTTTCATTTGCCTGAACTTTTATAAATTTTTTATTCATTATTTCTTTTACAGTATACAATAACTCTGCAATTACCAACTCTTCACCTTCTTTATTATTTCTCTACTTATTTAATTATACTTATTTTATTTAAAATAACAAAGCAAACCTTTGGAAAATTCCTAATTTGAGGTAAAATGCTCTTGACATATGATTACTTTTATTCTATGATTGATTTTAAAGTACTCTGGCCTTAAAACTAAATATATATACTACAAAGAAGAGGATTAGTAAAAATTAGGTCTTTTCAAAGAGAGAAAATTGTTTGGTGCAAGATTTTCAAAAGGCTATTTTGAACCTACCTTGGAGTTCTGTACGAAATGTTTTTTGCAATAAGTTACAGCGGATTTCTACCGTTATTTAGAATGTGAGTGGATATTTTTTTATATCAACTAGGGTGGTACCACCGATAATGCTCGGTCCCTTTGCGGGATGCGGGTTTTTTTGCATTGTGTTTTAAAAATTTTATTAGATGAGAGGAGAATAATTATGGAAAAAGATAAAAAATTAGTAGAATCTATTACCTCTATGGATGAGGATTTTGCTAAATGGTATACAGATATTGTAAAAAAAGCAGAACTTGCTGATTATGCAAGCGTTAGAGGTTGCATGGTAATCAGACCTTACGGTTATGCAATTTGGGAAAACATCCAAAAGATTTTAGATCAAATGTTTAAGGATACAGACCACGAAAATGTATATATGCCAATGTTCATTCCTGAAAGTTTATTAAAAAAAGAGGCAGACCACGTTGAAGGCTTCGCACCAGAAGTTGCCTGGGTAACACATGGCGGTCACGAACGATTAGCAGAACGACTTTGCGTAAGACCTACTTCTGAAACATTATTTTGTGATCACTATGCAAAAATAATTCAATCTTATAATGATCTTCCAAAGTTATATAATCAGTGGTGTTCTGTAGTGAGATGGGAAAAAACTACAAGGCCTTTCCTTAGAAGTTCAGAGTTTTTATGGCAAGAAGGCCATACTGCTCATGCAACAGCAGAAGAATCACAAGTTGAAACTCTTAAGATGCTTGATGTATACGCAACTTTTTGCGAAGAAACTCTTGCTATTCCAGTTATAAAAGGCCAAAAAACAGAAAAAGAAAAATTCGCAGGAGCAAAGGATACCTACACAATTGAAAGTTTAATGCATGATGGTAAAGCACTTCAGTGTGGTACCTCTCATAATTTTGGAGATGGTTTTGCTAGAGCTTTTAACATTCAGTATACAGACAAAACTGGTAAACTTTCTTATGTTCACCAAACTTCTTGGGGAATGTCCACAAGACTTATAGGTGCCATAATCATGGTTCATGGTGATGATAATGGGTTGGTACTGCCACCAGCAGTAGCTCCAATTCAACTTATCATAGTTCCAATTGCACAGCATAAAGAAGGCGTAATTGAAAAAGCTACAGAGCTTAAAAATACATTATCAAAAATCGCTAGAGTAAAAATGGACGCCAGTGATAAAATGGCAGGATGGAAATTTAGTGAATACGAGATGAAGGGTGTTCCACTACGTTTAGAAGTGGGTCCAAAAGATATAGAAAAAAATCAAGTGGTATTAGTTAGACGTGATACCCGCGAAAAAATTGTTGTTTCCATGTCAGAACTAGAAATAAAAGTACCAGAAATTTTAAAAGATATTCAAAAATCACTACTTGAAAAAGCTAGAAATATTCAAAATAACAGAACCTTTAGTGTAAACACTGTAGAAGAGTTAAAAGAAAGTCTGGATAAAACTTTAGGATTTGTTGACGCTCCATGGTGTGGAGACTTAGCTTGCGAAGAAAAAGTAAAAGAAGTTGCCGGTGCATCTTCTAGATGCATGCCACTGGATCAACCAGAGGCAAAAGGTGTTTGCTTATGTTGTGGCAAACCAGCTAAAGCTATGGTAACTTGGGGAAGAGCTTATTAATCATCTATTATAATACAATACTAACGACTTCATAAGGATACTTTCCTTCTGAAGTCGTTAAAATTTATAAATGGGGTGTGTAATATGTTAGCATTAACAAGAGCGGATATTATGAGAACCTTTTCCATGAAAGATGCCATAGAAGCAGTTAAATTAGCCTTCTCCATGTATTCTTCTGGGAAAAGTATAGTACCTCTAAGAACAAATATAAACGTGCCACCTGCACATGGACAAAGCTTGTTTATGCCCGCATACTGTGAGGATATGAATAGCCTCGGCATAAAAATTGTTTCTATATTTCCTGAAAATGCTGAAAAAAACAAGATCACAGTTCCCGCAACTATGATTCTTCTAGATGCTTCCACCGGGGAAGTATGTTGTCTCCTTGATGGTACCTATCTAACTCAACTACGCACTGGTGCTGCTACCGGCGTAGCCTGCGATATACTTGCTAGGAAAGATGCAAAGATTGGTGCATTAATCGGAACCGGTGGTCAGGCATCCGCACAATTGGAAGCAATGCTTACCTCAAGACCTTTAGAAGTTTTAAAAATTGCAGGATTAAATTATAATAAAACAATTGCTTTTGCAGAATCCATGAGAAAACTATATGGTCATGTTGGAACAAAAATTATTGCAGTTGAGCATCCTAATGAAGCAGTAATAGGTGCAGATATTATTACCGTGGTTACTTCCTCAAAAATACCTGTTTTTGATGGTAGTCTTGTGAAAAAAGGTGCCTTAATTAACGGAGTAGGCTCCTATACACCTTCTATGCAAGAAATAGACGAGGTGGCTGTGTGTACTTCAAGCTCTATTTTTGTAGACTCCATGGAAGCTATTTTTGCAGAAGCGGGGGATTTACTCATTCCTATTGAAAAGGGTCTTATAGGAAAAGAAAAAATCTCTGGTGAAATTGGTGAAGTCCTTTCCGGAAAACTTAAAGGCAGAAATAGTGAAGATGATATTATCATTTTCAAAACTGTAGGTATTGCAATACAAGATATAATTACTGCAGATGCTATTTATAAAAGGGCATGTTCTTTAGGAATTGGTAACAAATTTGACTTTTAGCTCCATTTTACAATATAAATAAAAATCGTCTCACTTTTTTTAAGAAGTGAGACGATTTTTATTTCCAGTCCTTTTACCTAAGATTAAGCTATAATTGTTTTGTAACTAGTCTCCTACAATCTTGGGCTTGAATAACTTCAAACCCAGCACTTTTATATAAGCTTAACGCACTTTCATTACTTGCTAAAGCATTTAAGTTTACAGCTGATGGATCTTGCTCTAAGCCACGATTCACTGTGAATTCTAGTATCTTTCTTCCATACCCTTTCCCTTGATATTTTACATTAACAAATAATAAATCTATTTCTGCATCTTTAACTAATGAAGCTCCTACTATTTCATTGTTTTCAAAAAATAAGTAAGTATAATCTTTTTGGCTTAAAGTCCACTTCCTATTATTTTCAAGAGCTTTTTCACTGGCAGATAAATACCAATTGTATGGCTCTATGTCACAATCTTTTCTTAATTTCGAGAAAGCTTCACTCTCTAAGCTTATTTTATCCACATAATTGTTATCATCATACATTTTCACACAAAGCTCAGGCTCATTAAACTTCTCACCTTTATATATGAAACGATATATAGAATACCAATATTCAAATTGTACTTCATCAAAAAACTCTTTCCACTGTAAATTATCTTTCACATGGCAAGTATCAATAAATGTTGTTGAATTCTCTATAAAGAGTTTTTTAGCTTCTTCCCAAAGCTTTAATCCTATTGGTTTTATTAATTCATTAGATGCTGCACCCATCTCAACATTACAATGGTCACCACTAAAACATAAATGAATAAATCCTTTTATACCATCGTCCTCATATACCAATATGTTTTTTGCTGATTTTAAAGCTTCAACTTCTGCTGGCATTGCTTTGTACTCTAAGGTGTATATTCTTACTATTTCCTCAATATCATTTTGTGTATAATTTCTAATCATTTTTAAATTCCCCCATTTTATTTTAGACACATTATATGTTGCTTTAATTTATTATATTTTTATAATTTTTGAAGTTTCTTTTATGTTATATTGCCTAACTCCATCCTTAGTAAGCTCTACAATTTTTTCTGCAATTTTATTAATAAAGTACCTGTCATGAGAAATACAAATTATCGTGCCTTCAAAGTCCATTAAAGATTTTTCTATCATTTCCCTTGAGTTAATATCAAAGTGGTTGGTAGGTTCATCTAAAATCAATAAATTTATGTCTTGTTGCATGAGTTTGCAAAGCCTAAGCCTACTCCTCTCTCCACCAGACAGTATTCCTATCTTTTTAAACACCTCATCCTTAGTAAATAAAAACTTTGCTAAGGCACTTCTTGCCTGTTGCTGTGAAATAGTTAAATCCTCTCTAAACGCATCTAACACTGTTTGCTCATTGCTTTTAAATGTGACATTTTGTGCAAGGTAACCTATTTTAGCCTCTTCTCCAAATTTAATTGTCC
Organism: uncultured Clostridiaceae bacterium; assembly: GCA_937976175.1. Classification (GTDB taxonomy): domain Bacteria; phylum Bacillota; class Clostridia; order Clostridiales; family Clostridiaceae; genus Clostridium_AD. Next base: position 4,986 of record CALJTN010000105.1, read on the forward strand.
CTTTATTCGCTTCACATTCATTTAGAAGTATTTTAGCTAATGTACTTTTTCCTGTTCCATTTCTTCCTACTATGGCAAGTTTTTCTCCATATTCAACCTTTAAATCTAAATTTTCGAAGAGCATCTTATTATCAAAGGCTTTAGAAAGTCCCTTGATTTCTAGTACCTCATTAACCTCTTTATCCCTTAAAGTAAAATCTATATTAATCTTCTTGGCTTCCACTGCTGGCTTTTCAATTTTAACTATTTTATCTAGCCGCTTTTGCATACTTGTAGCTTTGATATAGAACTTACCGCTGCCGCCTCTCATCTCCCACCTTCTTAATCTATCAATAGAATTTTTAATAGACATCATCTTTTTCTGTTGTATGTTGTATAAAGTTAACTTTCTAATATGTCTATTCTTTTTCTCCTTAATGTAATAAGAATAATTTCCATGATATACTGTTGATTTTCCTTTTTCTATCTCGATAATTTTTTTAACCACTATATCCATGAAATATCTATCGTGGGATATAATCAGAGCTGCTCCTTTATACTCTTTTAAGTATCCTTCAAGCCATTCTATTGATTCTATATCAAGATGATTACTTGGTTCATCTAAAAGAAGTATATCTGACTTTTGAAGAAGAATTTTCCCAAGGAGGATTGTAGTTTTTTCTCCTCCACTTAAAGTATTGAAGGTTCTTTCTCTCATATCCTCATCAATCTTTAACCCCATACAAACATATTTTATATTTTTCTCAATATCATACCCGCCCATATGTTCAAACTTTCCTTGAAGTTCACCATATTTGCTTATAGTATTTTCTAGAGCTTTCCCCTGGAGAATTTGCATTTTATTTTCCAGCTGTAGCATTTTATCTCGAACATCCAATACATCCTCAAAGGCTGAGTAAAGAATATCAATTACTTTATATTTTTCTAAAGTTTCAGGCATCTGCTCTAAATAGCCTATAGTTGCATTTTTTCTTATATCAATCTTTCCATTCTCATACTTTTCAGCGCCACAGATTACTTTAAATAATGTAGTTTTCCCACTGCCGTTTAACCCAATTACTCCAATTTTTTGACCCGTTTTAATATTAAAAGTTATGTCCTCTAAAATCCTAGTTGCACCATAATACTTTTCTACATTTCTTAACGATAATTCAATCATTTTAACACCTCGTTTTTAGTTAGCACATTTTAAAATTTTACTGTAGTCTGCCAATTATGAAATAACAAAAATAAGCTATAAACGAACTAATGTCCATTTACAGCTCATAAATATGCATAAATATATATCCACAAAACACACTTATCATAATATGTTTTACATTGAAATAACAATTATTATATTGAATTTCTCAAATAAATTGTATTTCTTCAATAGATATAAAGCTTGTCAGGTAATCTTTAAATATGACTCAAGCTTATATATAATTAAAAATGGATATAAAAATACCGTGCACATAAGAGCACAGCATCGTATATTGCAATATAAAGATTGTAACATAGCCAATGTTCTTAACTTATTTTTCTAAAAGAAAGTGTAAACATTCTAGTTGCATTTTTTGCATAAGAAATAAGCCTTAAAATAGCCCCTTTTACACCTCTTTTAGAACCGTATTCAATTAATACATTTAGTTAAGACTGACTAAAATCATGATTTTATCTCCTTTTTCTTATATACTTCTATAAGCTAGAATTTATTATTTACCTTTAAAATTTAACATTAACTTGTACAATTGTCAATATTTTAATTGTTTTCTTTTACAAATAATTTAACTATTAACTCTTTCTTTTCTTTAAATCAACTTTCTTAATCATATCTATGTATCCAAGAATGGTTGTTAAAGGCGTTCGTAAATCATGTGAAATATTAGTGAGAAATTCACTTCTTTTTCTAATTCAGAAGACATAAAGTTATCAAATTGCTGTAATTAAAAATACTTAAAGGAATAAAGGAATTTATTGTTTTATATAGAATAATTTATAAAATACACATAATTAAGTATTCTTCTTTCTATACTTAATTATGATGAAACTT
>CALJTN010000106.1 GCA_937976175.1 uncultured Clostridiaceae bacterium
CAGTTTAATTATTTTATATAACTTAGTTCCTTTAAACTATTTACCAAACTTCTTAAGATTTAGATTCTTTATAATTATTCCATAGCCTCATAGTAGGAGTCGATAACTTAAGTATGTCAATACTTCTATTACTGCTACATATAAAATCAACTAATTCACTCATAATTTTGCTATCTAAATTTTTCACTCCAGAGTCAATTTCATCATCAGTTAAACTCTCCATAAATCTTCTAAAAACAAGTGAATGATTGTAATTTTCAAATAGTGGTTTAGTAAGTTCCTCATAGTTTCCTACTTTGCAAATATCATAGGCTGAGTATATTCCTGTTAGAATTGCTGCAAATTGCCCAAAGCCGAGACCTGGAGAAATACTACCAAAACAATTTCCAACGAAATATGTATTATCAATTTTAGGTTTATTGCATATTCCCATCATATATCGTGTAACTTCAAAGTTATCGGTTATCCTAAAGCTTTGCTCTAAATCCCTACAGGCTAAGCTATAGAATTTATCCCAAATCTCATTTATATCTAGTTTTATATTGTCATGATAATCAGGATAGGCCATAACTAAATTTGCTTCTTTTTCAGAAAAAGGTATGAGCCAAGCATATCCCTTTGGCAATAATTCGTAGTTAAACCATACATGCGGATTACTTTTTACAAATTCACCTTCAACTGTTACCCCTTTTATAGTACAAGTAAGGTCACAGTTATAGTTACCCAAATGAGAAGCATATGCTCCATCTCCAGTGGCTAGCACTACATACTCAAAGTCTTTACATAATTCTTCATACTCGTAGGTTGAATTAAAGTTAATGCTATCCTTTACTTGTTTTTCCAGCTGTCTTTCAAAGGAATTCTCATGCCTGCCCCTTATATTTGTATATCCAATGTGTCCATCAATAGTACCAATCTCATTCTTAGAATGTATAAAGAATTTATCAACCTTATCTATAGGCTTTAAATTTATATGATAATTCTCTGCTATGTAAGGTAAACAATCTTTTACAGGCCTACTAAGGATACTGAACATTGCTTCTGCGTTAATAAATCTATCTCCTACACTGCCTCTTTTTTCAAAGATAGTTGGTGTAATTCCATGTTTCTCTAAGGTTATGGCACAAGAAAGTCCAGACATCCCCGCTCCCATAATAGCAACTTTCATTTAAATCACTCCCTTTATTCATATAGTGTATACCTCGATAAAATTTCTATACACTACTTGAAAAAGTTAGTTCTTTCTATTCTAAAACAACTTTTAAATTTGCATACTATATTTCCTTTGAATACATTGGAGATGGATTTGGAGCAAGTATTACGAAAAGTGACATGTTTTTATCTCCAGTGTTTTTTAAGCTAAATACTTCTGTACCTTTGCAGTGAACAACATCACCTTCAGTAATATTATGCATAACTCCATCTACACCCATTTCACCGCTGCCTACAAGCACATGAATAATAAGGTCACTTTGCTCATGATTCTGTGGTGGAACTCCTTGCCCCGGTTTAAAGTTCAGATCAAAATTAAGAACTCTATTTCCTTAATATTTCCTCCTTTATTTAATTTGTGTTTTAATTACGCTAATAATTATTCTACTATTATTGCACCTACTGGACATGCCTCTCCAGCCTCTTTGGCACTCTCAATTAATATTTCCAAAATTTCATCTTCTGATGCATTTGCCATGCCATCACTGCCCATTTTAAAAACTTTGGGGCATATTCCTTCACATAAACCACATCCAATGCAAGCATCTTTATCAACAAAACCCCTCATATACAAATCTCCTTTGCTAAATCATTTTTCCTAATGAATTACTATACCCCCATTATAGTTAAATTTGTCTGTTAAAGATGTGACTTAAATCAAAAAAAACAAAAGATGAAGCATTTGCCTCATCTTTAAACTTTAAGAAACTGCAACTTCATCTAATCTTTCTACTACATTAGTTGCTTTTATTGGTTTTGTTATAATCGCTAGTGCAAATGCCACAACCAGCAACGCTCCTGAAATTATATAGGCTAGATTATACGCTCCCGTTTTATCAACAACGATTCCAGCAATGATTGGTCCTATAGTTCCACTGATTCCCCAGGCAGTGTACAACACGCCATAGTTAGCACCAAAATTTTTCACTCCATAGTAATCTGCTAACGTTGATGGGAATAGACTGAGTAAAGATCCATATCCGATTCCCGCTAGTGCTGTTCCTATTGATATAGTCATTGGTGTAGTGTATGTTGCAAATAACGCCATATTAACAGCTTGAAGTCCGAATACAATCATCATTGTTTTTACTCTACCAATTTTATCAGAAAGAAATCCTGCTGCCAGTCTACCACTAGCATTGAATATTGCAAGCAATCCAACTAAAAAGAAACCATTTTCAAGGTTAGCTTGCATCTTTGCAATTGTTGCTATGTTACCAATTATCATTAGTCCAGCTGAAGAAGATAAAGCAAACATTATCCAAAGAAAATAGAATTGCTTAGTTTTAACCATTTCCTTCCACTGAAAGTTCTTAGTAGATATATTTTTAGCCTTAGGCTTTGGTACATTCTTAGGTTCTGGTGGTACATATCCAGTAGGAGGATTTGTAATAAGTTGTGCTATGGGCACCGCAACAACCAGTATAAATATTCCTAATATTAAGAAAGATTTTGATATCCCGTATTTTTGTAATAACATAGTTGTCATTGGCGCTATGTAAAGAGAGGCTAGCCCCATGCCACTTACTACGATACCTGTCACCATACCCTTTTTAGAAGGATGGAACCATTTTAATGCTGGTGGTGTTACAGCTGAATAAGCAAATCCAATTCCCGTACCAGCTAAGACCCCAAATGCTATAGTAAGTGCAGGTACACTACTTGTTAAGCTTGCTAGAATTAATCCTGCACCAGTAAATATTGCACCTATTGTTACCACTTTGCGAGGTCCGATTTTATCTTGAAGTCTTCCAGCAAAAAGTAAGGCAATTGCCCAAACTAATATTGCCACAGTATAAGGAAGAGAAGCATCACTATTTGTCCAATGCCAATCATGAATAAGAGCTTTCTTAATTACACTCCAAGAGTAAAGAACCCCTAGTGTCAAATTGATACACAGTCCAGCTAAAAGAACTTTCCAGCCATCTTTAATCGTTACGTTTTTTTTCATGTTGATCCCCCTGTTTTTCATTTCATTTACTTCTCCGTTTTATAGTTTTTATGCTTTTAAAACACTAAGAATAATTGCACATAAAATAGAGTATAAACCTTAGAGTAAGTCCAATGTCAATACGTCTTATTTATATTTTTTATTGACTTTCATATTACTTAAAGGTTTATAATAGTAATATGAAATAATTTAATTTTTACGAAAGGAAAAGAGGTAATTATGAGGGATACTTTTTTAATTGGAGAATTAGCTAAGCTTTTTAATATAAGCACAGATACCCTAAGACATTATGATAAAATTGATCTTTTAAAGCCTGATTATGATGCTAACAATAAATATAGAGTCTATAGTGTTAGAAACTTTTTCAAACTCAGCAGAATCCTATTTTTTAAAAACCTTGATATTTCGTTACAGGATATTAAGAAATACATGAATAATAAGAATACTAACAGTTTAACCACCTTACTAAGAAATAAGGAGGAGGAAATTGATGTAAAAATAAACAAGTTAATAAACCTAAAAAATAAAATACATACAAAACTTGATTTGCTAGGAAATATAAAACAAGAGATGAACGTGGTAAAGATAAAGCGCTTACCTGAAAGAATTGGGGTGCTTTTAGACATTGATGATAGCAAAAATGACTGTGAACTTAAAGAATCCGTTAAAAAGAATGAGAAATATTTAAAGCTCAGTTCCTCACTTATTGAAGGTCAAGTATACACTTCTCTTCCAAGAGAAAATATGACAAAAGGAAGGTTTAATAAATTTAAATATTTTATTCAAATCTTGTCTACTGAAAACCCAGAACACGGAGAATTGAAAGTTATACCAGAAAATGAATATGCCTGTGTTGTTTTTTTAGGCCCATATAAAGCTATTGAAAATTACTATACCTTTCTTATTCAATGGATTGAGGAAAACGGATATGAAATATTGGGAGACTCCATTGAAAAAAATATAGTAGACTATGACTTTTCAGATTCTGAGAATGAATATGTTTCAGAAATACAAATTCCTGTTAGAAAACTATAAATATAATACCTCCTACCACATAACAGTACTTAATAAATAATAGGAGATAACTAAACGTTATCTCCTTGCTAGCAAGTTAGAGTTACCCAAAATAGTGATGCTTGTAGTACAGTTTTCACTGCTATTGCTCAGTCACTAATACCAATATCCGTAATAAGGTCTTCTTCTTCTTCTTCGCCCTAGTAAATCTCTAATAAACAATATTCTGACTAAATCTTGAATTGGACGTCTTCTACCACGTCGACGTCTTTGTCTCATATCCTCATCGTCGTTGCGATAATCATCATCCTCATCCTTATCTTCTTCTTTGCCATAATATTCTTCGTATTTCTCGTATGTTTGTTTTACAATATTATCCACCTCTTCCTTAGTAGGCGAATACATTGTCCCGAGCCTGGACTCCATCATATCACACTGCTGTCTTACCATAGGATATATCCTTACATAACGCCTAGGGTATAATTTTTTTAAGTCTTCATCCTCAGTTTCAACCATAGGCATAGTATATCCATGCATAGGCATATTCATGGTGTGCATACAATGTGCATAATTCTCACAAGGTTTACAAGGGTTGTCGTACATAAGTACCTCCAATATAATATTTACACTTTTATACTATTCAACCCTTGTTATTTTGTTACAATATTTAGTACTATTTTTTTCTTTGCTTCTTTTTAGTAGCCTTTGCTTGCTTTTTTTTATCTTTCTTTTTATTTTTATTTCCTTTGCTCATCATATATTTTGGTTTAGGTTTATCACTCTCTTTATTAAAACATACCCAACAGCTGAGCTCAGCAATAGTATCCTCAATAAATCCATATCCTTCATTTTTTAGATTTGGAAACTTTTCCTTATCATGGATTTTAACAGCATCATCCACATCCTGGAATTCTATGCAATCATCTTCTACTAATCCATCTTCATAAGCCTTTTTTATATGCTCATATAGCTCACTAGGGCCTACCTCACAAGAACAACATATAAGTTCATTCCAAGCTTGTGAAAATTCCCGTTCAAGTTTCCCTTCAAATAAACTTTTATAGTATTCAATAACTTCACTTTGAGATATTATTCCTTCTCCCAAAAGCACAATAAAGACTTTAATAGCAGCACATCTAACATATTCATTAATGCTACTATCCTCCACTAATCTTTTTATTGCCTCAGTATCTCCATCACAAACCGATGCTAAAATTTTATGTAACTCCTCTGTAATAAGATCACCAAACAAATGGTCTGGAATCTCATCTGGTAAGCTAACTAAATCTATAATAAGCTTAAGACTTTGCTTTTCTTTAAACTGTGCTAATAAGAA
>CALJTN010000107.1 GCA_937976175.1 uncultured Clostridiaceae bacterium
ACACCCGCATCAATTATCTCTTGCATATCTATATCCTTAAGCTGTTCTGGTAGAAAGCCTCTTGTGCTTCTTCTGTTTCTTATGCTTTTTAAAGTTTCATTCATACTAAAAACCTCCATCTTCTTACTAATTTTTTAAACATACAACTTGTTATTACTTTTATTTTGTCCTAACCTTCTCTACTATAAAAGAAAAATCACTTTTTTCCTTACTGGTTATAATTTTACCACTATGTTCCTTTATTGAAAATACGCACTTTAATAATACGTAGTAACTAAAATAATACTTACATACACTTTGTTTAATAGTAGCATCGCAGATGATGATTTAACTTTTTTAGTTTAGGACTTATTCTTTTAGCTTATAATAAATACAGATAAAACGCTAATGTTTTTCCATTACTTTGAAATATAAGGTATAATGATAATTAATACAATTAAACATAAGAGGCAAAACAATTGATAATTGTTTTGTGCCCCAGCGAAATACAGGAGGGAAAAACCAATGATAGAAATGAATAGTGCAATAGCAGCGCTCCTAGAAAGCCTAAAAACTTCAAATGATAAACAGAGAACTGCTATAACAAATAAACTTTCTCTAGATTATAATAATGCAATTCCAGCATTATGGTCAAAAGCAATAACAGAAGAGAATCCAAGGGTAATACTTTCTGTTATGAGAGATATTTTAAAAAAGGAAAAGCCAAAGGGAATGCTTAGAAGAACCATTGGTAATTCTAAGGAAAAACTAGCTGACCTACTTCAGCATTCTGACCCAAAAGTTAGAAAGAATGTATGTGGTATTATTGGCGAGTTAGGAGATCCTGCGTATTTAGAATCTTTATATAGAGCTTACAGCTTTGAGGACCAACTATTTGTAAGATATTCCTATGTACTTGCAATAGGAAACTGTGGTAGCTCTGTTGATGCAGAAAGATTACGTACATTACAAGAAGATTTACTACTAAAGGAGAAGGACTCCAAAGATGATAACTCATTAATAGCAAATAATAAGCATATTAATGAGGAAAAACTTGCACTTACAAGGGCCATAGATAAACTCTCCCCCCCTGTACGTCATGAATTCAAGGGATTTGAAAATCCTGTGCCTATGCTACTCACAGTTATGAATTATCAGTATCAGCTTACTTTAAAGGAGCTTGACGAAAACTCAATTGAAGGTAGACTTGTGGAAGAGGGCATACTTATTGAAGAGAAAGATTTAGATAAGGTTTACTCTTGTCGAACCTTTTATGACCTTTTCTATCCTTTAGATGAGTGTAAAGACTTAGACTTTGACTATAAGGAAATCGCTGCTGCAATTATAGATTCAAACATTGTAGGTTTTTTAAACCAGTGTCATACTAGTGAGTCAAATTCTCCTTTTGGATATAGAGTTGAATTTAAAACTGCCGATTATAATAGGGATAGGTCAGAGTTTGTAAAAAACTTAGCCAGAGAACTCGATGAAAGTTCCTCTGGAGCTTTGAAGAATAGTCCCTCCTCCTATGAGGTTGAAATTCGAATAGTTGAAAAAAACAATCTCTGTAGTGTATATCTCAAGCTATATTCCTTTAAGGACAATCGGTTTGAATATAGAAAAAATGACTTGGCTACCTCAATAAACCCTATAACTGCTGCTATTGTAGTGAAATCTATAGAAAAATGGCTAAGACCTAGTGCTAAAGTTATAGACCCATTTTGTGGTACTGGAACAATGCTTATTGAAAGAGCTAAATTAGAAGAGTATGGAACTTTAACTGGAGTTGATATATTTAGAACGGCTATATCCGCTGCTACAATTAATTCTAAGCTAGCTAATGTGGATATAGATTTAATAGATGAAGATATCTTAGAATACTCTACCCCAGAGCTTTTTGATGAGCTGATAACAAATATGCCTTTTGACAATAAGTCTGCAACCCACAACAAATATGCAGACCTTTATAGTGGATTTGTAAAGAAAATTCCTAATTTAGTACGACCAGGAGGAATGGCCTTTGTTTATACCATAGAAAAACAATTGTTTAGAGAAGTTCTAATGGATAATGAAAAACTTGAATTGCTTCAAGAGATAAAAATTGAAAGCGGTAGACTTACACCTCATGTGTTTGTACTGAGAGTAAACTAGCGTAAATCAGAAAAAAAAGGAGTAGATATGCCTAGTAATTAGGTTCATCTATTCCTTTTTTAAAGGTATTTATTCTAAAGGTTACTTATTTCATATGAATTACATAAGCTGTTATAGTTTTGTATCCTCAACACTATCAAGCCAATTTTCAATGTCACCTATAACTGAATCTATACAGCCATCATTAAATGGTGAATTTAAATTAGCAAGCTCTACAAGTCCTAAGAAGGATTTACTTCCACCAGCATAGCAAAGGTTCATATAGTCCGTCCAAGCATTTTCTCTATTATCGTTAGCTTTTTTAAAGAATTGGAATGCACAAACTTGAGCTAAAGTATAATCTATATAATAGAATGGTGTACCAAATATATGCCCTTGTTGATACCAAAAGCCTCCTCTTTCTAAGTAGTCATTTCCATCATAATCTCTATGTGGTAAGTATTTTTTTTCAATTTCCCTCCAGGCACTTTTTCTTTCAGCTGGCGACGCCTCTGGGTTATTATAAACAAAATGTTGAAATTCATCTACAGTTACTCCATATGGTAAGAATAATAGTGACTCACTTAAATGATTAAATTTATATTTTAATTCTTCTTCTTCAAAAAGTAAATTCATCCATGGCCAAGTTAAGAATTCCATACTCATAGAGTGAATTTCAGCAGCCTCAAAAGTCGGGAAGTTATACTCAGGCACTGCATAATTTCTGCTACAATAAGCTTGGAAAGCATGCCCTGCTTCATGTGTTAACACATCTACATCTCCAGATGTGCCATTAAAGTTTGAGAAAATAAATGGTGACTTATAATTTGCTATAAATGTACAATACCCACCACCAGCTTTACCTTTTTTGCTCTCTAGGTCCATAAGCTCATTATCAATCATAAAATTAAAGAATTCTCCAGTTTCCTTTGACAATTCCTCGTACATTTTTTTACCATTATTAACTATCCACTGTGGGTCACCATGTGGTTTTGCATTTCCGCTTTTAAAGCTTATTCCTTCATCATAATGATATAAATGATCAAGCCCTAAACGTTTACACTGTCTCTCCCTTAACTTAGTAGCAATAGGAACGATAGATTCTTTTACTTGCTTTCTGTAATTTGCAACCATTTCAGCATTATAGTCTGAACGAAGCAAACGATCATATCCAAGCTCTACGAAATTTTCATAGCCTAACTTTTTTGCAATTTTAGTTCTTACCCTTACGAGGCCATCGTAAATTTCATCTAATTTTGACTCATTTTCAGCAAAAAAGCCATATTTAGCTTCATTAGCTGCTTTTCTCACATTTCTATCAGTAGACAATCTAAATGGAGTTAATTGAGACAAAGTTCTCTCTTCACCTTCAAACATGATTTTTGCTGAAGCAAGTAATTTAGTATATTCACTAGCTAACTTATTTTCCATTTGTAAATCTTCAATTATTTCTGGTGAAAAAGTTTTAATATTTAAAGTAGCCATATTAAAAATTTGCTTTCCCCACTTTTCTTCCAGTTCAGGTCTAAATTTTGAATTAATGAGAACCTCATAATATTTAGCAATTAACCCTTGATATATAGGCATATTTTCGTCTATGAAATCTTGTTCACTTTCATAAAAAGAATCCGTGGTATCAACGGTATGACGTATGCTAACTAATTGAGCCATTGACTCTATATCACTTCTTGAGTCATTAATTTCCACCATAATTGAATTTGCATCCTCAAAACTATCACAGGTATTAAATTTAGTTAATAATTCAGTAAACCTTACTTCGAATTCTTTCATATCTGGTCTTTTATACTTCATTTCTGTAAATTTTATAATGCTCACCTTCCCTAATTAAAATGTTATATTATTCATATACTTATATATATATTCTATAAAAACCAGTTACTTCCTTCAAGAAATATAAATGTTATTGTAACATTTATAAACTCTCTAAAGGATATTTAGTCTGTAGCCCTTGCTGAAGGTTCTGGATTAGTAGAATTAGATAATAGTAGTTTTGATCCTAAGAATATTTCAACTATGGAAGAATTGTCCTTTGGTATATACAGATCACTTTGTAAAATTAGATTTAGTAATTACCCTATATATTGCTAGCATCAGCATAACTAGCAAAATGAGATGCCTTTCTTAACATTCCATAGTTTTCTTTATTAATTCTCCCTCTCATAATCTATTTTTTTCCGCTTTCTCTCCATAAAAAATACTGCCTACACATGGTAAGCAGTATTGCTATTATTATTTTGCTGCAAAACTTCCACAATTGATATGTATTTCTTAGTGTTGCTAACCATGATCAGGTTCCATAGCATGCTTTATACCCAAAATAAAGCCTATAACTAAAATAGACAATAAATTCATTTCCATGTCTCTTTCACCTAACTAAATTTTAATTTTAAAAATATTAACATATTCGAGGAAGCAGTTCTCCTACTGGCATATTTAAAATCCTTGTTCCACCTATTTCTGTTTTTAAATAAACTGCTATATTGTTATCCTCTATTACCTCTCCAATAATTTCTGCACCTTTACCCATTGGATCTTTTCTCATAAGCTCTAGGACACTCTGTGCATCTTCTTCACCAACGATTATAACCACCTTTCCTTCATTGGCAATATATAAAGGTTCAAAACCCAAAATTTCACACATACTAGCAACTTCTTCTTTTACTGGCAGTGCTTCTTCATATAATAAGATACTATTATTACTTTCCTTTGCAAATTCATTTAGAGTAGTTGCAATACCACCCCTTGTTGGATCACGGAGTACTCTTACACTATTACTTTTGCTTAAAATCTTTTTAATAAGCTTATTTAAAAGTCCACAATCACTTTTTACTGAAACATCAAAATCTAAATTTTTTCTTTTAGCCATGATACATATACCATGATCTCCTAGAGTTCCACTGATTATAACTTTATCTCCTACTTTAATGTTTTCTGCACTTAAATATCTTTCGCCCTTAATTACACCTATGCCCGTTGTGTTAATATAAATCTTATCCGCATTTCCCTTTTCCACAACCTTGGTATCTCCTGCTACAATTTTCACATTAGCTTTCTTTGCAGTAGCTGCAATTGACTTAACAATTTTTTCTAATTCTTTTATTTCTAGGCCTTCTTCTATAATAAATCCTACAGTGATGTATAGAGGTGTTGCTCCACTCATGGCAAGGTCATTTACCGTACCACATACAGATAGCTTTCCAATATCTCCACCCTCGAAAAATATAGGATTTATTACAAAAGAATCCGTGGATACAGCTATTCTACCATTTATATTTGGTAATACAGATGAATCATTCTTTTGAAGTAAAATATCATTATTAAAATGCTTATAAAAAAGCTCTTCTATTAGTTTATTAGTAGCTTTACCACCACTTCCATGGGATAATGTGATAATACTCATAACTACACCTCATTATTTTATATTTTTGTACTTATAGTAAGCTGCACAGGTTCCTTCTTCTGAAACCATACAAGCTCCTACTGGATTTAAGGGATTACATATTTTTGAGAATAATTCACAATCAAGTGGGTTATTTTTGCCTTTAAGTATTTCTCCACACAAACACCCCTTAAGAGATTTAGTTTCTTTGATTTTTATATCCAGTTTTTTTTCTGCATCAAACAAGTTATATTTATCTTTTAATCTAAGCCCTGTACCTTCTATTTTTCCAAGGCCACGCCAGTCACTATCAGATGCTTCCATAACATTATCTATAATTTCTAGTGCCTTCTCATTTCCTTCATACTTTACAAGTCTTCCATATACATTTTTCACTTCACTAATATTATTTTCTATCATTACTAAAAGTTCATATAACCCTATTGCAATATCTCCTGCTTCAAAGCCTGCAACCACCGCAGGTATTCCAAATTCCTTTGCTAAAAATTCATAAGGTTTAGCTCCAATAATTGCACTTACATGTCCTGGACATAAAAAGCCATCTATTTTCAGCTCTTTATCAAGCACCAACTGTTTCATAACTACAGGCATAGTTTTTATTGATTGTAAAACAGAATAATTTTTTATATTTTCTCTATAAGCAATTTCAACACTTAAAGCAATAGTAGGTGCAGTGGTTTCAAACCCCACCCCCAAAAAAATAACCTCTTTATGAGGATTTTCTTTTGCAATTTTAACAGCATCTAAAGGAGAAAATACCATCCTTATGTCTCGTCCTAATGCCTTCTCTTTTTGAAGAGAGCTTTTATTTCCAGGTACCTTCATCATATCTCCAAAGGTAGTAATAATAATTTCTTCATTTTTAGAGAGCTCAATAGCAGAATCAATATATCCCTGTGAAGTAACACATACTGGACATCCCGGACCTGAAACAAGCCTTATATTTGAGGGTAATAAGTCTCTTATTCCGCTTCTAAAAATAGACATAGTATGGGTACCACATACCTCCATAATTGTAATTTCTCTATTTACACTGGCAGCAATCTTTTTAATCATATTTTTAACGAAAGCTGGATTTCTAAACTCTTTAATATATTTCATATAGTATCACCTCAGCACTAGTTATCTTCGGCTAAGGCTTTAAATATTTCGAGTGTTATCTCTGCCTCTTCTTTATCAATCTTCTGAATGGCACAACCTGCATGAAGCAGAACATAGTCCCCTACCTTCACATCACTTACTAAATCTATATTAACCAATTTTTTCACACCACCAAAATTAACTAAAGCTTCATGTTCCTTTATTTCTACTACTTCTGCTGGAACTGCTACGCACATTTGTTATTCCTCCTTAACTTTTTCTTTATAATTGGCAATTACAAGTTGTCCAATTGATACTCCACCGTCATTACATGGGATATCCTTATGTATATATACCGTAAATCCTTCTTCTGTTAAATTTTTATGCAATCCGCTTAAAAGAATTTCATTTTGAAATACTCCTCCGCTGAGTGCTACAGAATTTATTCCATACTTATTACCTATAAGCTTACACATCTCTAGAGTAAAGGCTATTACTGTGTTATGAAATCTTTTAGCTATGATACTTTTAGCAACGTTATTATAAATATCTTTAATAATGTTTTTTATAATATTATCAGTATTTATAATATAAGCTTCACCTACAGAATCTATGTCATAATCATATATTCCATCCTCATCATGTTCAGATATTGTTTCTAAATGTATAGCTGCTTCTCCCTCAAAGGTAACCTTCATTTTAAGATTTATTAATGCAGCTACAGCATCAAAAAATCTTCCCATGCTGGAAGTTTCAATAGAATTTATATTATTCTTAAGCATAGTAAGTATAGTTTTTATACTTTTA
>CALJTN010000108.1 GCA_937976175.1 uncultured Clostridiaceae bacterium
CAAACAGCATATTTAATGTGTTATTATCCCACAGAATTTATAGCAGCAATGCTGAATAGTGTAAAGGGTGCTAGTGAGAAAATAGCCTTTTATACTAGATATGCAGAGCAAATTAACATTCAAGTTTTACCTCCTAGTATAAATGAAAGTTATGCAGGGTTTACGGTAAAAGGCGATACCATAAGATTTGGACTTACAGCTATAAAAAATGTAGGAGTAAATGTAATAGATAGTATTGTGAAAAACCGAGAAGAAAAAGGTGATTTCACCGGATTCATGGATTTTTGCAATAAAATAGATACTTCCTGTGTAAATAAGAGAGCAGTAGAAAGTCTTATTAAGGCAGGAGCCTTTGATGATTTTAAAATCCATAGATCTCAGCTACTAGCAATTTATGAAAAAGTATTAGATGGAGTAAGTAATGATAGGAAGAGAAATATTTCGGGACAAATAAATTTATTTTTAGATTTTGAAAATGATTATAATAATTTTGAAATAGAGTATCCTAATATTAAAGAATTTAAAAAGAAACATCTTTTAGCTATGGAAAAAGAAATGACAGGAATATATTTATCTGGTCATCCCCTAGATGAATACGAAGAGACTCTGCAAATTCAGACAAACACAAGAATATCCGATATAGTGGTAGAAGAAAGCCTTGAAGAAAGCACCGATTTATTAACTGAAAGCTTTAAGCTTCAAGATGGTGATAAAGTTATCATTGGAGGAATAATATCCTCTGTTACAAAAAAGGTTACTAAAAACAATGCAATGATGGCTTTTATAAATCTTGAGGACTTATATGCAAGTGTAGAGGTAATAGTTTTCCCTAAGACCTTTGAAAAATATAAATCCTTAATGGAAGAGGATGAAATAGTAGTAATAAAGGGAAGAGTAAGCATTAGGGAAGAGGAACAACCAAAGATATTATGTGAAGATATTAAGCCACTATTAAAGATTAATAGTGAAAAAATTTATATCTTAATAGAAAATGAAGCTGCTATGAAAGATGCACTAAAAAAGTTAAAACAGAATTTAGCCATTTATAGAGGCAATACCCCTGTATATCTTTGTACAAAGGAGCCAAGAAAAATGTACGCTGTAGACAAGGGTCTGTGGCTCAGCGAAGAAACAGATACTATGGAAATGCTTAGGGATATATTTGGAGAGGGTAACATAAAAATGCAATAAAGTTTTAGTTGTAATGAGGAAAAGTAGTTATTGTAACTAATAATTATGGGGGAGGGAATATTCTTTCCCCCGTTTTTGACCATTAAAAGGTTTACAATGACAAAATAGTACAATATCTATTGAAAATTTATTATTTGTACACATAAAATGTTGAATATTTCGAGAATTTTGTATAAAATTATAGTAGAAGAGTATGCGTAATTAGTAGCAAGATTTTTTTTAGCAAATATGGGTGTATTGTGACCATGGTGGGACAAACCTTGACCCAATGGTGTAAGATACAAAACCATCAATAATTATGTTGTATCCTAAAGAACCACAAGGAGGTATGAATATGAAAACAATCGCAGTATTAACAAGCGGAGGAGATGCACCAGGAATGAATGCAGCCATTAGATCCGTAGTTAGAATGGCTACAGATAAAGGTGTAAGAGTTATGGGTGTACAAAGAGGATATAGTGGACTGATAAATGGTGAAATTTTTGAAATGGATAGACATTCTGTTTCTGACATAATCCACAAAGGTGGAACTATTCTTAGAACTGCTCGCTGTGAAGAATTTAAAACTGAAGCTGGTAGAAAAAAGGCAGTTAACGTGCTAAGAGTATTTGGCATTGATGGACTAGTAGTAATTGGTGGAGATGGTTCTTTCCAAGGAGCACAGCTTTTATCAGACATGGGTATTGCAACTGTAGGTATCCCTGGAACTATAGATAACGACTTACCTTATAGCGAGTACACTTTAGGCTTTGATACAGCCTTAAACACAGTGCTTGATGCTATAAATAAAATAAGAGATACTTCAAGTTCCCATGAGAGAATAAGTGTAGTTGAGGTAATGGGAAGAAATTGTGGAGATATAGCCCTATATGCTGGAATTGCAGGAGGAGCAGAGAGAGTAATTGTTCCTGAAAAAGGGTATGAAATAGATGATTTATGCAAAACTATACTTGAAGGCAAGCTAAGAGGAAAAGTGCATAATTTAATAATACTAGCTGAGGGCGTGGGTGGAGCAAATGAACTTGCCATTCAAGTTGAGGAGTTAACAGGCATTGAATCAAGAGCTACAATACTAGGACATATTCAAAGAGGTGGAAGTCCAAGCGCCTTTGATAGAATATTGGCTTCAAGAATGGGTGTGGCGGCAGTAGAAGTGCTTATAGAAGGTAAATCAGGAAGAGTAATTGGCATGAGAGAAGGCAAAATAGTGGATGAAGACATTAGTGTTGCATTAGCATTGCCAAGAAGTTTCGATGAGAAACTTTATGAAATATCCAAGGTTCTTTCTTATTAAGAAATACTTTGTGCTGTAATTATCACTTCAGTGATGTAATATAAGATCATTTAATAATAAATTAGATTCAAAAATAATTTTCAATAAGGGGAGTAGTTTATGAAAAAAACTAAAATTATCTGTACTGTAGGACCGGCTAGTGAAAATAGTGAAACTATAAGAAACCTAATCAATGCGGGAATGAATGCTTCAAGACATAATTTTTCTCATGGAGATCATGCTGAACATAAGGGAAGAATGGATTTGGTAAAAGAACTTAGAGCAGAACTTAATAAACCTATTGCTATAATACTAGACACTAAAGGACCAGAAATCAGAACAGGAAATTTTGCAGCTGGTAAAGTTGAATTAAAAGAAGGTTCAATATTTACTGTTGTTTGTGGTGAGGAAGTTGTTGGAGATGAAACTATTTGCTCAGTAACATATAATAAATTACATGAGGATGTTAAACCTAATGACACTATACTCATAGATGACGGCTTAGTAGGGCTTACAGTACAAGAAGTAAAGGGTAAAAGAATACAATGCGTGGTTGCTAATACTGGCATGGTAGGTAATCATAAAGGTGTTAATGTGCCTGGAGTTTCAATAAATCTGCCTTCACTTACGGAGAGAGATATTGAAGATCTAAAATTTGGGGTTTCACAGGAGGTTGACATTGTTGCAGCGTCATTTATAAGAAAAGCCTCTGACGTACTTGATATAAGACGCGTACTTAATGAAAATGGTGGCGGAGAAATACAAATATTCTCTAAGATTGAAAATAGAGAAGGAGTTAATAATATTGATGATATTATTAAATTCTCTGATGGTATTATGGTTGCAAGGGGAGACCTTGGAGTTGAGATTCCTACGGAAGAAGTTCCTATAGTTCAAAAAATGATTATTGAGAAGTGTAATGCTGCTGGAAAATCAGTTATAACAGCTACTCAAATGCTAGATTCTATGATGAGAAACCCAAGACCAACTAGAGCGGAATCCTCAGACGTTGCAAATGCAATCTTTGATGGTACAGATGCTATAATGTTAAGTGGTGAAACTGCTAATGGTAAATATCCTTTAGAGGCAGTAACCATAATGGCTAAAATAGCAATAACTGCAGAGAATGCTCTTAATTATGAAGCTAACTTAAAGAAAAAGAGAAAGTCACATATTCCTAATGTACCAAATGCTATTAGTTTAGCTACTTGTAATACAGCCATGGATTTAAATGCTTCAGCTATTATTACTGCAACGCAAAGCGGGCATACAGCTAGAAAGGTTTCTGCATATAGACCAGAATGTCCTGTTATAGCTGTTACTCCTTATGAGAAAGTAGCTAGAAGCCTAGCATTAAATTGGGGTGTAGTTCCGATATGTGCACCTAAGGTAGATTCTACAGATGAGCTTATAGAGAAGTCTGTAAATA
>CALJTN010000109.1 GCA_937976175.1 uncultured Clostridiaceae bacterium
AAGGTTGGAAGATATATTTTCAACCTTTGTTGCTTTTGAAGTTGCCACTTGCCACGTGGGTGGCACTATGCATTATTTTTCTTCCAGGAATCTTTAAGGCAAACAATTCTGTTAAAGACTAGAGTACTATCGGTACTATACTTACTATCTACACAAAAGTATCCAGTTCTAATAAATTGATACTTGCTTTCTAGTGGAGCATCCTTTAAACAAGGTTCAACGTAGCAATTTTTAAGATTAATTAAAGAATTTGGATTAAGCCTATCTTCCCAAGTTTTTGTAGGGTCTTTCAGTAGGCTTTCATCTTTTAAGAGATTTTCGTAAAGATGAACTTCAGCATTAATTGCGGTAGCAGCATTTACCCAATGTATTGTTCCTTTAACCTTGCGCCCCTCAAAGCCGGAACCACTTTTAGTTAGCGGATCATAGGTGCAGTGGAGCTCAAGAACTTCTCCAGTTGAAGTATCTTTAATAATTTCATTGCATTTTATAAAATATGCTCCCTTCAAACGGACTTCTTTTCCTGGTGATAGCCTATGGAAGCCTTTTACTGGTTCCTCCATAAAATCATCTTTTTCAATATACAGAGTTCTTGAAAACTCAACATTCCTTGTTTCCATAAGCGGACTTTGAGGATTATTTTCAATGTCAAGCATCTCACTTTCATTTTCACCATAGTTTGTAATAACAACCTTAAGAGGATTCAAAATAGCCATTACACAAGGTGCCTTAGGCTTTAAATCATCTCTTAAACTATGATCAAGCATTGAAATATCAACAGTACTTTCGTTTTTGGCAACGCCTATAGCAGAAAGAAAAGCAGCAATGCTTTCAGGTGTAAAACCTCTTCTTCTTAATCCTTTTAAGGTTGGAAGCCGTGGATCATCCCATCCGTCAACATAATTACCAAAGACTAACTCCCGTAAATATCTTTTGCTAGTTACTGCGCTTGTTAAATTTAATCTGCCAAACTCTCTTTGTTTGGGTGGCTCATTAATGTTTAATTCTTTTAGAACCCATTCATATAATGGCCTGTGGTTTTTAAACTCTATAGAGCAGAGAGAATGAGTAACACCTTCAATATAATCTTGAAGGGGATGGGCATAGTCGTACATTGGGTAAATGCACCATTCATTGCCAGTTCTATAATGATCTGTATGAATTATTCTATAAATAACAGGATCTCTCATGTTTATATTAGGAGAGGACATGTCAATCTTTGCTCTTAAAACCTTTGATCCATTAGGAAATTCACCGTTTTTCATCATGTCAAATAACCTTAGGTTTTCCTCTACAGTTCTATTTCTATAAGGACTATTAATGCCGCCTTGTGTTAAAGTACCTCTGTATTCTCTTGTTTCACTAGCTGAAAGGTCGCAAACATAAGCCTTTCCTTTTTTTATAAGCTCTACTGCATAATCATATATCTTTCTTGAATAATCAGATCCATAAAAGATTCTATCTTCAGGATCAAAGCCTAGCCATTTCATGTCTTCAATAATAGAATTTACATATTCAATATCTTCTTTTAAAGGATTAGTGTCATCAAATCGTAAATTAAATTTACCCATATATTTTTTTGCAATTCCGTAGCTTATATTAATAGCATAAGCACTTCCAATGTGAAGATAGCCATTAGGCTCAGGAGGAAATCTAGTGCAAATATGCCGAGAATAGTAATTGTTTTCTAAATCCTCTTCAACTGTCTTTTGTAAAAAATTTATGTTAGTGTCTTCTGTGTATTTTGAATCTAAATTAATCATATAAACCTCCTAATATTTAGTGTTAATAAATTTGAATAAAATAAAAAATTCTCACCCCCAAGACTAATTAAGTCTTGGGGACGAGAGTTATAATCACGTGGTGCCACCCCAGTTTATCAATATGTTTCCATACTGAACTCTTTGGATACGGCATTATAAAAATACGTATATCCTAGCTCTATAACAGGAGCTCCTGTCACAGCCTCCCCTTATAAAAAGGATCGGTGCAAGGCTCAGAGGCTTGTTTCAATAAACAATTTTTTGCTCTTTTTCAGCTGCCAGAGCTCTCTGTAAAAAAATAGATTTATTTACTCTTCTCTTCATTGCCAATTAATATGTTAGATTTATTTATTATAATATGCTATTCATTATATTCTGTCAATAGTATAAGGGGAGATATTTATAAATATATAAGGTAGTGACTAGCTTTTACTTGTTATATTATTAATGAAATTAGCGGTGATAAGGCAGAAATAATTATGTCGCTAAAGGAGTACTCTAAATCTAAGTTGTAGATAATAATTGACTATAAATACAATTGCTGATAATATGAAAATATTGGTTAATATTACGAAAGGAGGAGATTTTATGATAGCTAAAATTATAGAAAAAAATTATAAGGTGATTGTTTTATAAATTTCTCTGTTCACTTAACCATGTGAACTCCGTATAGTTTTATATTAACTGTTACCTAAAAAGGAGATTGTTATGCACTATACTTATTTGAAAAATTCTTATGTTGGAGAGGTAGCTAATATCATTTCAACTAATTATAAAAATGCTAGATTAGCATTACCTATTTTATCTGATAAATACGAAAATATTGAAATGCATATAAAGCAAATTCAAAAATATGTTGGTAATAATAATTTTATTGTAGCAATAGAAGCTAATAAAGTTACTGGGTTTATAAATGGATTTAGTATTAATGAGTTTAAAGGGATAGACAAGCACCTAGTAGCATCACCAATTTATTTACATAATCATATTAGTGAAAATTATGTAGACGAATATGGAGATTGGCTTAAAACAGAAGGTAACATGTTATGGGTTGCAGAGGTGGATCACAAAATCATAGGTTATTTAAAAACCAATACAACTGAAATTAATATGGACGAATTGGATGATGGCTATACAATGGGTATTAATGGCGCTTATGTATTACCAGAATATAGAGGACATCACATAATGTCAAAATTACTAAATATAGCGACGGAGTGGGCTATTTCAAAGGGCTTAAAGCGTTGTTCTACAGACTTTGAATCAGCAAACATTGAAGGTAGGCATTTTTGGCTTAGACATTTTACCCCCTATTGCTATTCTATGATAAGAAGAATTGATGAACGAAATCATTTGAACTTAATTAATATTGAAAAATAATAGATATGATTGATTGCAGGTAACAAGCAATGCAGATATTATGAAGTTTTGATGATAATGCAAAACGAATATTTGGAGAAAAAGGAGTAGCTTGGAGGAAAAATATCCCTAGGCTCCTTGAAGATTGTATAAAGAAATGGAATTTATCAAACTGTAGGTTTTCAAATCTGTTGTCAATGTAGCACTTGAAAAAATTTTTGATGAGATTACACTAGGTGTGGTAGCTAGGAATAAGGTAGCTTTTAATCTTTACAAAAAGTCTAGGATTTGAAACTTATCAAAGTCTTGAGCATAGAAGGTTATTTTTAAATAAAAGGCTTACTCAGTAAGTCCTTTTTTATAAGTCTACATATTAAATCTGCAGATACACACAATAGGTATAAGTACTTTAAGTGGGGGTGTAGTAAATATCAGATGTAAAGGTTCCATTAATCAGATTAATTTTTAAACAGTTACTTTTGATAGTGCTTTTCTCAATAATTCTAAATTGCAGTGTAACTATGGGAAAAGTGGTAGAAGCAGCATTATTTGAAACTGAAGGTACTTTACCAAAGATAACTAAAGAGGAAGTAATAAAACTAATAAAGACACAAGGATCTAAAAGCCATTACTATTTCGAGGGGCTTTCCTATAAGGTGGCTAATATTGATAAAGATAAGGATTTTGAGATTGTTGCAAAGATTGATGGAGGGGTTCATGTAGGCTATTTCTTTGTCTTTGATAAGAATAATCAAGGGAAATATTTTCTTGTAGCAGAAAAAGATTGGAAAGTAGAAAAATGGGACTTAGAATACTGGCACTATCTTATTGGAGATAATAAAGTATATGAAATGACCACTCGTAGTGGTGGTTCAGGTGTGGATATTTTACATGGTCATCTATGGTATTTGAAAGATGGTAAGTTCGTCGAGGCATGGATGGGAAATCTAAAGGAACGGTCGGCTTTTCAAGATATTCTCAGTTTAGAGATTGGAGGGTATAAAATTAATTCTGATGATGCATTATTGCATGCGTGGACAACGAAATATAGTACAAAAATAAGCACTAATGCTGCAATGGCAAATCCAACAACTATTGTATCAATATACAAGTTCGATGGCATTAAGTATGTCTTACAAAGTCAAAAAACTTGTGAACATAGTAATTAGATCTTTTGGATAAATTTATGATAATTAAAATAAAAACGGGGAATTAAAATCTCGGATTTTTCTCACTTGAAAATATAAGTGAGGTTATTTAATAAATCCTATACAAAGTGGCTATAAAATATTGTAGCCACTTTTAATATTGCAGTTATTTTAAAATGTGAGGTTAGCATTAGCTATTTTATAAATAAATACCAAAACATCGAAATACATACAAATGAATAATATTATCATCATTAATACCGTTATAAATCTTGACAATAAACGAATGGTCATTTATTATATACTATAATAGAGGTGGTCAAATGAGAAAAAAAGATGATGAAAAAGAGAAAAGTATAAAAGAAGCAGTTGTTAAGCTAATACTTGAATTAGGCTTTCATGGTACTTCTATTTCAAAGATTGCTAAAGAGGCAGGGGTTTCCCCGGCCACTGTATATATTTATTATGAGAATAAAGAAATTATGTTACAGAATATATATCATGAGTATTCAGAAGAAATCTTTGATTATTTACTTAGCAAGATTTATAAGGATATGAATGGCCATGAGCTTATCGAAATGCTTGCTAGAGGCTATTATACTTACATTCAAGAGAATGGAGAAATATTTCATTTTGTAGATCAGTTTTCAAGTTGCCCAGCTTTAGCTAGTCAATGTTCAGAGATAAGAGGGATACAGAACTTTAATAATTTACTAGAAGAAATGAAAGAAAAAAGAATTTTTAAAGATTTTCGAAATGATAATTTGATATCAATACTTTTTTATCCAGTAAAATCCATTGCTATTAATCAATGCATCGAAGAGGATGAACAAGTTGAATTGCTAAAAGAAATGATTGAGATTATACAGGATGCTTTGCTACTATAATTAGAAAAAATGCTTAGCGAAATAATAACGAGAGAGTTTTGTATAAAGATAATAGCAAAAGTGTCTCGTTATTAATTAATAGTAAATTAAATGAGCATTCACTTATATATGGTTTGAAAGAAAGGATGATTATAATGATGAATTTAGATAAGAAAAACAAAGAGGGAATGGTAATACCTGTAGCGGACATAGTTTTGCTGCCAGGAATGACTTATACCTTAAGACTAAGCAAGATTAGTGAGGAGGAACTTCAAAATTTAGCTGAGGAGGAGCAATTTAGTATTGCCTTGCCTTTAAAGCAAAACTTTAATCAAAACCAATTAAAGGAAGATGATTTTCATAGAATTGGGGTTTCCTTTCAGGTAGATGAAATTGAAAAAACAGAAAAAGGATATCAAGTAAAAATTAAAGTGCTAGATAGGGTAGAAATTAAAACACTTACTATTAAAAGTAATCATATCCGTGTAGAATTTGAACTTGCACCAGATATTATTGATCTTACAGAAAAAAACCAAGAAGAAATGCTTGAATATGTGAAAAAGGTAACACGTGAGGTTAGTGAAAACTTCAAGGGTTCAGAGCAGTTTATGAAGATAATAGAGGACCAAAAGGATTTAAATAAACTTATAGGGCACCTTACTCAATTTATGCCCCTTTCAAATGAAGAGAGGTATGATTTAATCCAGCATCAATCTTTAAAAGATAGAAGTCTTAAGTTTATGGATTACATTTTGAAACAGAAAGAAGCTCTAAAATTACAATTTGAGTTAGCGGAAAAGTTTACGGAAAAAGCTAACAAAAATTATAGAGAGTCAGTGCTAAGAGACCAATTAAAAGCTATCCAAAGTGAATTAAATGAGGGGAAAAGTGAAGGTTCTAAGAAAGATAAAGATTATTTAAGTAAAATTGAAGAGGCCCAAATGTCAGCTGATATAAAGGAGACAGCCTTAGAGGAACTTGAAAAGCTAGAAAGCCAAAGTCCAAATAGCGCTGAATACAATGTTACACGTAACTATTTAGATTTATTAGTTAAGTTACCTTGGAAAAAGTCTGAGCCTAAACTTATCAACCTAGGAGAAGCAAGACGTATCTTAGATGAACAGCATTATGGGCTTGAAAAGGTGAAGGATAGGATAATACAGCATTTAGCGGTTATGCAACTAAAAAGGGATAAAAAAGGCTCTATTTTATTACTAGTTGGACCTCCTGGAACGGGAAAAACAAGCTTAGGCAGAAGTATTGCAGAAGCTCTTGATAGGAAATATATACGTCTTAGTTTAGGCGGCGTACGTGATGAAGCAGAAATTAGAGGCCATAGAAGAACTTATGTAGGTGCAATGCCAGGAAGAATTATTCAAAGCATTAAAAAGGCGGGAGAGACAAATCCAGTTATGGTTTTAGATGAAGTAGACAAGCTGATGGTAGGTTATAATGGAGACCCAGCAAGTGCACTACTAGAGGTTCTAGATCCAGAACAAAATAATAGTTTTACAGATCATTATTTGAATTTACCTTATGATTTGTCTGAGGTATTCTTTATAGCTACAGCTAACTCCTTAGATAACATTCCTAGACCATTACTGGATAGAATGGAGATAATTCAGATATCTAGTTATACTATGAATGAGAAATTCCATATAGGAAAAAACCACTTAATATCGGAAGTGTTTGAAGACCATGGACTTAGTAAGGAACAGTTAGTCATTGAAGATGAAGCTTTAGAAAAAATAATTAGCGAATATACGCTAGAAGCTGGGGTGAGAGGACTTAAGAAGCAGCTGGCTACCCTTGCAAGGATTACCACAGAGAAAATTGTATCTAAAAAGGTAGAATTACCTTTTATAGTTACAGTGGATGGGCTAGAGGATTTACTTGGAAGAAAGGTTTCAAGTCATGATAAGGCTCAAAAAAATAACCCTCCAGGAGTTGTCACAGGACTTGCATGGACACCTGTAGGGGGTGAAATTCTTTTCGTTGAAGCTACGGACATGATAGGAAGTGGACAAGTTACTTTGACAGGTCAATTGGGAGATGTTATGAAAGAATCTGCAAAGATTTCACTTAGCTTACTTAAATCCAGGCTACCAATGAACGCTATAAATTTTAAAGAAAGAGATCTTCATATTCACGTTCCATCAGGATCTACCCCTAAAGATGGTCCCTCAGCTGGAATTACCTTATTCACTGCACTGGCCTCTCTTATTACAGGAATAAAAGTGGATTCAAAGCTTGCAATGACAGGTGAAATTACTTTAAGAGGAGCTGTACTTCCAATAGGTGGACTTAAGGAAAAGTTACTGGGAGCTCAAAGGGCTGGAGTAAGGAAAATATTAATTCCAAAGGATAATTTAATTGATCTAAAGGATGTGCCAGAAGAAATTAAAAATGAGTTGACTATTAAGCCAGTAGAAACAATAGAGGACGTTCTTAGAGAAACTTTAGGAATATCATTACCTAGAGTAGAACATGTTTTTAATTCAAATATACCCGTTGAAAGAAAGTTTACACCGGATCAGATATAAAAAATTGAATAATAATGAGTTAGTATTTATAAACTTTATAAAAAACAGCCACCTATAAGGCTGTTTTTTTATCATGAGGGAGTATATTATAAAGCACCTTTAATTGTTCTTCCACAATATTCTTATTAATATGTTATAATAATGATAAATTGCAGTAAATGAAAAGCAATCAGAGTAATAACTGATTGTAGTTTGAATTTACATAATATTAGAGGAGATTTACTGTGAATAATGTATAGGAAAGGATATAATATATGGTTTATTTATTTTTAGCTATACTATGTAGCTCATCTATTGCTTTAATTTTCAAGTATAGTGAAGGCGCAAAGATGAACAGATATGCAGTTACTAGTGTAAAT
Source organism: uncultured Clostridiaceae bacterium (assembly GCA_937976175.1). GTDB lineage: Bacteria > Bacillota > Clostridia > Clostridiales > Clostridiaceae > Clostridium_AD. The sequence continues at coordinate 8,039 of CALJTN010000109.1, forward strand.
TATTTTACTGCTTTCACTATAAGTTTACTAATGATTATAATTAAGCCTTCAATAAAGATATATGGGATAAATATATCAGTAGCAAATTTTATTGAAGAGTTTACAGATGTTTTATCTAGAAATAATGCATATTTTTCTAAAGATGCTAGCTTTATTTGGGCAGTATTGCTAGGAGCCATAGGGGGCATATTTTTCTTTTTATCCTTTATTTATTATCAAAAGAGTGTAAAAGAAAATGGCGCAGCTCTGTCAGGCACCTTCGGGAAACTTGGAATTTTAGTTCCTATGGTATTTTCTATTTTATTTTGGAAGGAGATTCCTAAAGTATTTCAATGGGTGGGCATATTTATAGCTTTGTTGTCAATTATCTTTGCCAATATATCTTATGATAAAATAAGAGTACAAGTATAAACTTAACACTTATTTTGTTGTTTTTATTTGGGGGAATGGCTGAATTTCAAAACAAGTTATTTCAACAATATGCTTTAATAGAATATAAGGATGTATTTTTATTTGTTATATTTATTACAGCCTTTCTATTAAGCTTATATTTTGTTATAAAGTCCAAAGAGAAAGTATTGAAGCGAGATTTACTGGTAGGATTTTTAGTGGGAATACCAAATTTATTTTCTTCCTATTTTCTTATAATGGCTCTAAATTCTATAGCCACATCAATAGCATTTCCAGTGTACAGTGCAGGCAGCATAATATTTATAAGTTTAGGCGAAGTATTCTTATATAAAGAAAAATTGTCTAAAAAGAATAAAGTAGCAATAGTACTAGTGATTTTAGCATTGATATTAATAAACATAGGATAATAATAAGTAGATAAACTAAAATATTGATGAATATTAAGAAAGGAGAAGGGGAAATTATGGCTGAGATTAAATTTGAAATAGAAAAAGAATTAGGAACTATAGCTGAATCAGCAAAAGGGTGGAAAAAGGAACTAAATCTAATTAGCTGGAATGGAAAAGAAGCAAAGTATGATATTAGAGAATGGTCACCAGAACATGAGAAGATGGGCAAGGGTGTAACTTTGACAGCAGAAGAATTAAAAAAGCTAAGAGACGTGCTTAATGAAATAGATTTATAAGCTTAATTAAAAAACAAGTCAGAAGTTTAGTTCTTTGGAATTGAAACTCTGACTTGTTTTATTTATTTGATAGGAAGAATATGTTAGAATTATAATTAGTTAACCTAATCATTGAAATTAGAGGTTTCAACATGAATAATATATTAAGAGGGTGAATTTTATGTATGATGTAATAATTATAGGCGCAGGAGTAGTAGGAGCAGCCATAGCCAGGGAACTTTCAAGGTATGTTTTGAAAATAGGTGTTTTAGAGAAAGAAGATGATGTTACTACAGGAGCATCTAAAGCCAACAG
>CALJTN010000110.1 GCA_937976175.1 uncultured Clostridiaceae bacterium
ATTAAGGAGGCAGAAGTGTCTCCTTAATTAATTAGTTAAAAAATAACTAGATAAAATAGCTAGGGACGGTTAACAACTATTTAATTAAAACATTAGCTTAAGAATGTGAATATGATCTTCATCCATAGGCAAGAATTCAGAGAAAAGTTTATGTGAAGAGGTGATTTTTTATGGCTAGAAGAGCAAGATTAAAAGCTGATGATGCTATATACCATATTATGTGTAAGAGTATTAGTGAGGTAGACTTATTTAAGGACGATGACGATAAGAAAAAATATTTATCCCTTATAAAGAAGTATAAAGAGTTGTATAAGTTCAAACTTTATGGGTACTGCCTTATGGATAATCATTCACACTTGCTAATTGATGCTAATGGCGCTGATATATCAAAAGTAATGCACGGGATAAATTTTTCGTATGTAATGTACTTTAACAGAAAGTATAAAAGGGAAGGTTCTCTTTTAAAAGATAGATTCAAGAGTAAAATTATTGAAAATGAACGATATTTGAAGACAGTGTCCTTATATGTACATAATAATCCTACTGATATAGCAGGCTACAACAATTGTCCTGAAAAATATAGCTTTTCTAGTCTAGGAATATTTATTGGGAAACGACGTGATAGCTTTGGCCTAGTTGATTACGGATTTGTTATGAGCCTTTTCGGAAATACTCTTAAAAGTGCAAGGAAAAATTATTATAATCTTATTTTTAGGTGTAATGAAGAGAAATTAAAGGAAGAGATTGAGTTTCAAGATGAAAAAACAGAGTATGAAAGCGGAAGAACAATACTTGTACGAAACTTTAAACCTGATGATATACTAGAGTTTATAGCATTAAAGCTAGATATATTAAAGCTTCAGCTTTATATGAAGTATAGTAGGAAGCTTGTACATGCTAAAGCATTAACAGTTGTTTTAATGAGGAGCCTGTGTAATTTAAAGTCTACCGACATATGTAGCATCCTTGGAAACATTACACAGGCTAGAGTATCAAGATTAAGTAGCATTGGTATAGAGCTAATTGGAACGGATAAGAACTATAAAAATATTATTGAAGATTTTATTAAGATCTATGCTTAGTAATGGTTTTATTTATCTCTATAATTTTTAATACCGAATTTAATTTAGCCTGACAATTAAACTTCATCTAGGTTAATTGCTTGTACCTATATTGATTATCCACCTTCTATAATAAAAAAGCTTTAACAAAAAATAAGCATCTTCTTCACTTAATAAGCGGTACAAGCTTATGTAGATATATATCATGTTAATGCATGTCATAATTTTAATAAAACCAAATGATCAATAAATGCGTTCATTAGCTAAATGGTACAAGCCCTCCAACCACTTCCTACTAATAAAGTTTAAGGTAACTAAAGACTAATTAGTTGTTAACCGTCCCTCTTTACTTGTTAAACCACACAGTAACCACTGTACCCGCACCTTCTTTACTTTTCACTTCTATCTCTGCCTTATGAAGAGTTAATATATTCTTTACAATAGTAAGACCTATTCCCGTGCCTTCTATTTTATGTCTACTCTTATCTCCTCTATATAGTCTTTCAAATATATAGGGCAAATCCTCTTTATTAATGCCCATGCCTGTATCCTGTATTTTTAATACTATTTTTTCATCCACTTCTTTTAAGATAATATTAATTTTCCCTTTCACTGGGGTGAACTTAACTGCATTTGAAAGCAAATTAATAATTACTTGTTTTATCTTATCGCCGTCGCCTAAGATATTATACTGTTTATTATTTCTACACTCTAAGGTCATGCTAAGGTTCTTCTTTTCTGATATTAGTTCAAAATCTTTTACAACCGAGGAAACAATATCTTTCAGGGAAATTTCCTCCATGATTAATGCTATTTCTTCTGCTTCAACTTCTTTCAATGCATTTAAATTATCTATAAGCTTTCCAAATCTAATTACTTCCTCATTAAGAGAAATTAATCTTTCGTTGTCTAATGGAAAAATACCATCAATCATAGCTTCCAAATTATTTTGAAGAATATTAAGGGGAGTTCTCACTTCATGGGATATGTCAGATACTAATCTTTTTCTAAGCACATCTTGATGTTGAAGCTTTTCTCCAAGTGTATTTATACTATTTCTTAAATCTTCAAGTTCTAAAATATTACTCTTATTATGGGATCTTTCATGATAATTTCCATTTGAAAGATGGACTGAAATCTTTGAAACTTGTCTAAGAGGATTAGAGAACTGCTTAGAAATAAACAAACTAATTAATATTGTTATTAAAATTGAGAGTATAACACTTAAAATTATGCTTTTATTTATTGAAATTTTAAAATCTACATCTTCTTTAGATAGTATTACTGGGGCATATTGTCCTACTTCTATATATCCTACAACTTTACCATTGGGTTTTATTTTAAAGGTATTTGTAGTATAAATTCCTTCATTCTTAACATGCATATTAACATTGAAGTTGTGTACTATATCACTAGGATCCATTCCCCAAATTACTTTGTTATTTTCATCTCTGAGAGTAAGACAATAGTTGCTCATATAGGCTTCATGCATAATCTCTATTCCTGAATTCTCATACCACCTACCATTTCTTTTATACACCTCTTCTAAGTATTCTACTATTCTAGTATTTCTTTTATTTTGAATCTCTACTAAATATTCATTAAACGTGGACGATATGGTTGTATTTACCAATAATGTGGCTAGGAATAGTGCTAATATGGAGGTAGAAACCAAAATGATGCTTAGCCTTTTTCTTATGCTTTGCATAAACTAATCACCACCAAATTTATAACCAATCCTAGTGACCGTTACTATATATTTTGGGTTTCTGCTATCTTCCTCTATCTTTTTACGTATATTTTTAATATGCACGTCTATAGTTCTATCAAACCCTTGAAAGTCTATTCCCATAATTCTTTCAATGAGCTGTTCCCGTGTAAATACTTTGCCACTATTAGATGAAAGGATATGTAATATGTCAAACTCATTTGGTGTAAGAGATATTTCTACACCACGGGCCTTAACTGTTCTCTGCTCATAATTAATTTCTAAATCTCCATTATTGTAAACTTTTGTTTCACACTTATTAATATTAATCCTTCTAAACAAAGCATTCACTCTTGCAGTTAGTTCTCGTGGGCTAAAAGGCTTAACTAGATACTCATCCGCTCCAAGATTTAACCCTTCTATTCTATCTTCTAAGGTACCCTTTGCTGTAAGCATAAATATATGTACTTCAGAAATTTTTCTTATCAACGTACATACTTCTTCGCCCGATATATCCGGTAGCATTAAATCCAATATAACTAAGCTGAACTGAGTTTTTTCGAAGAGTTTTATGCCATCCATGCCCTTTGTAGTACAATAAACGTTATAACCTTCCTTTTGAAGATATGCTTTTAGTATTTCCGAAACCTTTTCTTCATCTTCTATAATTAATATATTATCCACCTTTAATACACCCCTTTTTAAAGTTAATGGTGACTATTTTTTTAATAAAAGCTAAATAGTTGTTAACCGTCCCCAACTACTTCTCAACAACTACTCCTCAACTATTTTTTTATTATATTTCCCTAAGACTCCACATAATATATAAATAAATATATAAATATGTTTTGCTAAAGGAGTGAATAGTATGAAAGTAAAATTCTGTGAGAACAATCAATGGAAAGATGATGTCATTACAATGATAACTGAAACTCACCCTAATATAAAGATATCTACAAAGAAATGTCTCGGCAAGTGCCATAAATGTAAGGTTCATTCTATAGCCGTGGTGGACAAAGAACTTTTAGTAGGTAGTGATGAAAGACATTTATATAATATGATACTCGGGAAATCATAATTCTGTTTATATGGAAATAAGACACAGTAAATGTGCCTTATTCCATACCTTGATTTTTTACTTTACTCGCCTAGCTGTTATATAATCACGCCTTGTCATAGGTGATACTTTAAGATTATCTCCTGTACGCGGAGAATGGATATAGGTATTATCCCCAACGTAAATTCCCATGTGACTAGGATTGCTATAGGTTCCAAAGAACACCAAGTCTCCAGGTCTAAGATTATCTCTAGATACTTGCACACCGTCTTTTATCTGATCATAAGTAGTTCTTCCTAAGGATACTCCAAAATGCCTATATACATATTGGGTAAAGCCTGAACAATCAAACCCTGTGGCAGGGGATGTCCCACCCCACAGATATGGTATGCCAAGAAAGTTAGACGCATAGGCTATTATTGAAGCTTCCGATATAGCCGCTGAGCCTCTTGAAGGTGTATACTTAGGAACTGACTTTCTTATTTCATTAATTTTTATCATGCTATTATTTACCAATAATTGAGCCTGGGTTATCTGCCCTGAAAGAAGCCTTTCTTTGGTTTTTAGCTGAGTTATTAATTTTTTTTGTGACTCTTTAGTAACAATTATTTTATCTAGCTTCTGCTTATTTTCTCTTTGCAAACTTAGCAATGTTTCTTTTTTCTTATGTAAGTCTTGTTGCCTCTCCTTTAGTTCTTGTTTAGTAGTTTCAAATCCACCTACTACTTTTTTATCAAACTCTATAACGCTTTTTATGTTTTCTACTCTCGATACTAAGTCTCCAAGGCTCTCCGCATTAAAAATAATGTCCAAGTACCCCTCAAATCCGTTTATATACATAATTCTCATTCTGCTATTAAATAACTTTTGTTCTTCTTCTGCTTCCTTCTCAACTTGTCTAACTTCTACTATAGCATTTTCAATTCCCTTTTCCGCTTTAGATATTTTGACTTTATTCTCTTCCGTCTTAGCCATTACTTTTGTAATTTCATTGTCAAACCGTTCTATTTTTATTTCAATTTCTTCTCTCTCGGCTTGAACTTTTGCTAGTGAATCCTTCTTCCGTTGCAGCTCGCCACTTACTGGAGCTCCTAATGCAGTTACATTTAAAGTAAGCACTAAAGCTACCACAACTGCGAGATTTCTCAGGACATTCTTCATTAGTGTATCTCCTTCACTTGTTTAGACTTTCTAAATCATCATCCACCATGCTGAAACGCAATTAAAGCATGGAGTAAATGTATCAAAAAGTTATGTAGTTTTTGTGAAGATTGTCCTCTTTTACTCAATTGGATAATATTACATAAATAAAGAGCTATGATTTCAAAAATCACAGCTCTTTATTTATTCATAACATTCAATGTAACTACTTTTCAAGAATTTCTCTTCAATTTCAATGGCCGGAAGAGGTTTGCTGAAATAATAGCCTTGTATTTGATTGCAGCCCATACTCTTCAGTAATACAATTTGCTCTTTAGTTTCTACGCCTTCTGCAATAACGTGCAAGTCAATTTTTTGCGCAAGTTGTATTATTCCATGTACAATGGCTTTTTCTCTTTCGTTTGTAACAATATTGTCAATAAAGGACTTATCTATCTTTAATGTATTTATAGGCAACTGCTTTAAATAACTAAGAGAAGAATACCCTGTTCCAAAGTCATCTAAGGCAATGTTAATACCTAAGTTTCTAATCTCTGAAAGTACCTTAATACTGCTTTCAAAGTCCTTCATCAAGATGCTCTCTGTAATTTCTAGCTCCACAAATTTGAGATTAATCTTTGTTTCCACTATAAGACTTTTTAGGGTTTCTTCAAATTTATCATTCTCCAGTTGAACTGCAGATAGGTTTATTGCAATTGTATCATATATATACCCTTTACTTTTCCATAAGTTATTTTG
>CALJTN010000111.1 GCA_937976175.1 uncultured Clostridiaceae bacterium
GAAAATAAACAATGTGACAAGAGTCTTAACATTCTTATTGTAGGTGCGGGGGATGCAGGTGCACTTTTAGTAAAAGAAATTAAAAAGCATAAAGAATTGAAATACTATATTGTGGGATTAATTGATGATGATGAATCTAAAAAGGGTAGAATAATCAACGATATAAGAGTCTTAGGTGGTAGAGACAAAATAATTTCAATTTGTCAGGAGAAATCTGTTGAGGAAATAATTATAACCATGCCTTCTGCGGATTTTAAGACTAAAACAGAGATACTAAACATATGTAAGCAAACTAAGTGCAAGCTAAAAACCATACCAGGCATTTACGAAATTGTAGATGAAAAAGTAAACATCAATGAGCTTCGCGATGTAAATATTGAGGATCTTTTGGGAAGAGAGCCAGTAAAACTCAGCAATGAAGATATTGATAAATATATTAAAGGAAAAACAATATTAGTTACGGGTGGTGGTGGTTCAATAGGCTCGGAACTATGTAGACAAATTGTGAAGTTTAATCCTAACAAACTAATAGTTTTAGATATTTACGAAAATAATGCCTATGACCTGCAAATGGAACTTAATCATGAATTTCCTAACTTAAAGAAAGAGGTTATTATAGCGTCTATTAGAGACTTCACTAGATTAAAAGAAATTTTTGAAAATCATAAGCCCGATGTAGTATTTCATGCTGCTGCACATAAACATGTGCCACTAATGGAAAACAATCCAGCTGAGGCTATTAAAAATAATGTAATAGGAACTTACAATGTGGTAAGATGTAGTCATGAAGCTGGTGTTAAAAAATTTGTTCAAATTAGCACAGATAAAGCAGTAAATCCAACAAATATAATGGGTGCTACTAAGAGGTTTTGTGAACTCATAATTCAAGCCTTCAGTACAATTAGCGATACTGAATATGTGGCTGTAAGATTTGGTAATGTGCTAGGAAGTAATGGCTCAGTAATTCCCTTATTTAAAAAACAGATAGCTCACGGAGGACCAGTAACAGTTATGCATCCCGATATAAATAGATTTTTTATGACAATACCAGAAGCTGCCCAATTAGTTATCCAAGCTGGGGGAATGGCAAAAGGTGGAGAAATATTTGTTTTAGATATGGGTGAGCCTGTTAAAATACTTGATTTAGCAAGGGATCTAATAACTCTCTCAGGTCTTGAACCAGATGTAGATGTAAAAATTGAGTTTACAGGACTCAGACCTGGGGAAAAGCTTTATGAAGAACTTCTAATGGATGAGGTTGCGTTAACGTCAACTTCTCATAATAAAATTTTTGTTGAAAAGCCTATGGGAAATGATATAGATTTTATTGAAAAGTCTATTGAGGATTTTAGAAGGGTAGTGGACAGAGATAAAGAGGATATATTTGCTTTAATGGAAGAAAAAGTTCCTACTTATAAAAGAAAGAATTAGTAAGACACCTAATACTTTATGATATTGGTTTATTTAAGCTACATATTGTAGACTATTTTGCATTAGGTCAAGTACTATAAGGCAATACTTATATTACAAAAATATAAATTAATATATTAAATTAGACCTTTAAGGTTATAGGAGGTAACAAAATGTCTCAATTAAAAGACGAATTATTATTAAAATTAAAGAATAAAACAGCTAAACTTGGTGTAGTGGGATTAGGTTATGTGGGATTACCACTAGCAGTAGAGAAAGCTAAAATAGGATATGAAGTAATTGGATTTGATGTTCAGGACCAAAAGGTCAAAATGATAAATGAAGGAATTAATTATATTGGTGATATTGTAGACTCAGATTTAGCTAGGCTAGTACAAGAAAGAAAACTTAAGGCTACTACAGATTTTAGCTTTGTTAAGGATGTTGATACAGTATGTATAGCAGTTCCTACACCATTAGATGTATATAAGCAACCAGACTTATCATATGTGGTGGATTCAACTAAAAGTGTAGCTAAGTATTTACATAAGGGAATGTTAGTAGTACTGGAAAGTACTACATATCCAGGAACCACTGAAGAAATAATAAAACCAATACTTGAAGAATCAGGACTTAAATGTGGGGTAGACTTCTTCTTAGCATTCTCTCCAGAGCGAGTTGATCCAGGTAATAAAGAGTTCAATACAAAAAATACTCCGAAAGTAGTTGGAGGGTGTACAAAAGCTTGTACAGAAGTAGCAGGAATGCTTTATAGGAGTGTCTTAGAGGGAGATATAATGGAAGTATCTTCTCCTGCAGTAGCTGAAATGGAAAAAATCCTTGAAAATACTTTTAGAAACGTAAATATAGCTTTAGCTAATGAAATGGCTATTTTATGTAAAAGAATGAATATTGATATTTGGGAAGTAATAGATGCAGCTAAAACTAAGCCATATGGATTTATGCCGTTCTATCCAGGTCCGGGTCTTGGAGGACATTGTATACCACTAGATCCATTCTACTTAGAGTGGAAAGCAAAAGAGTATGATTATCATACAAAATTAATAGAAACTTCAGGTCAGATTAACGATTATATGCCTGAATTCGTGCTAGAAAATGTTATGAAGCTTTTAAACGGTGAGAAAAAAGCACTAAATGGAGCGAAAGTTCTTATTATGGGAGCGGCTTATAAGAAAGATATAGATGATATGAGAGAATCACCAACACTTAAGGTTATGGAACAGTTGGAAAAAAATGGTGCTGAGATAATGATAAACGATCCATTTATTCCAAAGTTTAAGCATAAAGGCAAAGAATATGTATCTGTAACTTGGGAAGATGAAATAAAAAATGCAGATATAGTAATAATAACTACAGACCATAGTTGTTACGATTATGAAAAGATTGTAGCAGAAGCTAGTTTATTATATGATACTAGAAATGCTACAAAGCACGTTGTAAATAATAGAGAAAAGATAAATAAACTTTAAAAGTAGGAAAATAAATTTATGGCATGCAAGCATTGTAAACTATTATAATATTGCATGCCAAAATTCTAGAATGTTATCAAGGAGGAATTGAAATGAAAAAATTAAGGATTGCAATAATAGGATGCGGAAGAATATCTTACAAACATGTAGAAGCTATAATTCAAAATAAAACAGAAATTGAGCTTACAGCGGTTTGTGATGTAGTAGAAGCTAACGCTATGGCTAAAAAAGATGAGTACATAAGAGCACTAGGTGAAAATGCAGATGTGAGAGTTTATATGGATTATAAAGAAATGCTTAAGCAGGTTCATGTTGATATGGTTGTTATAGCTACTGAAAGTGGCTATCACCCGGAAATAGCTATACACTGCATGAATAGTGGTAAACATGTAATTGTGGAAAAACCAATGGCCTTGTCTACTCAAGATGCAGATAGAATGATTGAATGTGCAAGAAAAAACAATGTAAAACTTTGTGTTAGTCACCAAAATAGATTTAATGAGCCAATACAAAAGCTAAGATCTGCTGTAGAAGAAAACAGATTCGGTAAATTAGTGAATGGAACAGCAAGAATTCTTTGGAATAGAAATATGGGCTATTATGAGCAAGCACCTTGGAGAGGTACTTGGGAACTAGATGGTGGTACTTTAATGAATCAATGCATCCATAATATTGATTTATTACAATGGATGATGGGTGGAGAAATAGATACGGTTTACGCGCAGTGCGGTACTTTCCTTCGAGATATAGAAGGCGAGGATTTTGGAGCAATAATTATAAGATTTAAAAATGGAGCTATAGGTATAATTGAAGGTTCTGCTTGTGTATATCCTAAGAATTTAGAGGAGACGTTAAGCATCTTTGGAGAAACTGGTACAGTTTCTATAGGGGGACTTGCAGTTAATTCAATAGAAACTTGGAAATTTGCAGATAATAAAGATAGTGAGGAAGAAGTATTAAAAGCGCAACAAGGAGACCCAGATACAGTATACGGCTTTGGACATACTCCATTATTTAAAGATATGATTGATGCTATAAATATGGATAGAGAGCCGCTTATAAATGGAGAAGAAGGTAAAAAAGGTATGTCTATTATACTTGCAGCTTATAAATCAAGACTTACAGGGCTTCCAGTTAAATTCCCAATGGGAGACTTTTCGACACTGGAAATGAAGAAATAGCTTTAAAAATATCATATGAAAGAAGGTATTCTTATGAATTATGTTTCGGAAAAAAGCAGATTGGGCAATAATGTAACTATGGGACATTTTGTAGTAATAGAAGAGGATGTAATTCTAGGAGATAACTGTGCCATAGGTAGTAATGTAGTTATACATAAGGGAACTATCATAGAAGACAATGTTAGAATAGATGATAATACTGTGATAGGTAAACAGCCTATGAGAGCAGTAAATAGTATATTCAAGAATGAAGAAAAGTTGCTCCCAGCTAAAATAAATGAAGGTTGCCTCATAGGGGCGGGGGTTATAATTTACTGCGGTTGTGAAATCGGAGAAAAAACCCTTATTGCTGACACTGCTGTAATAAGGGAGAATGTAACTGTAGGTTCAAAAACAATAATTGGTAGAGGATCAACTATCGAAAATTTCTGCACGGTTGGTTCCAATTGTAAAATACAAACCAATGTATACTTAACAGCTTACTCAGAAGTTGAGGATTATGTGTTTATTGCCCCTTGCGTTATAACCTCTAATGATAATTATGCAGCTCGCTCTAAGGAGAGATTTGGAAAATTCAAAGGAGTAACTATAAAAAAGGGTGGAAGAATTGGAGCTGGAGCAGTTATTTTACCAGGTAAAACTATTCACGAAGATGCTTTAGTAGCAGCTGGCAGCATAGTTACAAGGGATGTGGAGTCAGGTAAAATTGTAGTTGGTAATCCAGCAAAAATTCTTAGAGATGTACCAGAAGATCAATTGCTTAAAAATCAATAAAAGGAAGTTAATATGGGAAATTTTAATTTTAGGAATTTAGAACAAAGTGAATATGATATATGGAATGAATTTGTAGACAAATCACCGCAAGGAAGTATATTTGCTAAAAGCTTTTGGCTAGATGCAGTAGGTTCAAAGTATAGTATACTAGGTTGCTTCGATAGAGGTGGTAAACTTGTAGCAGGTATGCCTATAACTGAAAGTAAAAGTGGATATGTAACTATGCCTAAGCTTACCCAAACCTTGGGTATAGTTTTTAGTGATTTTTCAGAAATGAAATATGTGAAGAGAATTTCTAAAGAAAAAGATATAATTATGGATTTTGTAGATCATATTCCTAAATTTAAGTATTTGGACTTAGGATTCCATTATAATTTTACTAATTGGATGCCTTTTATGTGGAAGGGGTATAAAGAGCAAACTAAGTACACTTATGTAATAGAAGATATTCAAAACGTTGAAAAAGTTCGAGGAGATTTTGCAGATAATACTAAATCAATTATTACGAAGTCAATAGCTGGGAATTTAAAAGTTATTGATAACTTGACACTTGCAGATATGTATAATATGCTAAAGAAAACTTTTGAAAGGCAAAATATGTCGGTGCCTTTTGATTTTCATTGGTTTACTAGTTTTGATAAAATAATAGATAAAAATAATGCAAGAAAAATTCTTTTTACTGTAGATGAGCAAAATAATCTGCATGCTGCATTATACCTTGTATATGATAAAAACTGTGCATATTATCTATTAGGCGGTGCAGATCCGGAGTTTAGAAGTAGTGGAGCTATGTACTTAAATGTGTTTGAAGCTATAAAATATTCAGCTAACTTCACCAATAAATTTGATTTTGAAGGTTCTGTAGTTCCACAAATAGAAAGTATGTTTCGCTCCTTTGGAGCCACTCAAAAGCAATACTTCCGAATAAGTAAAAACAATTCAATTATATTAAATTTAAAAGAAGATATAAGAAAATATGCAAAAATTATATTGAAAAGGGGCTAATCATGTATAAGAATAAAAAGTTTCTTGCTATTATTCCAGCAAGAGGTGGATCAAAGGGAATACCCAATAAGAATATTATGGATATATGCGGTAAACCACTTATAGCTTATACAATAGAAGCGGCGAAGAAATCTAAATATATAGATGAATTTGTGGTATCTACAGACAGTGCCAGCATTAAGGTGGTAGCTGAGAAATATGGTGCAAAGGTACCTTTTTTAAGACCACAGGAGTTATCAAGTGATACTGCAAAATCTATTGATGTAGTACTGCATACAATAGATTTTTATAAAAATAAGAATATGAATTTCGATTATATACTATTATTACAACCAACCTCTCCCTTAAGAACATTTAAACATCTAGATGAAGCTATAGAAAAACTTATTGAGGCTAATAGAAATTCTTTAATTAGTGTACGTGAAGTTGATGAAAATCCAGTCATTATGAGAACTATTCAGGCCGGAAAATTGAGGGAAGTTATAAGTTTTGGGGGAACAAACCTCAGAAGACAGGACTTACCAGCTTTTTATATATTTAATGGTGCAATTTATATAAATTCAAGTGATATGTTAGTAAATGAAAAAAAATTCGTTGATGAGGACACAATTCCTTATGTAATGGATAGGGAGAGCTCAGTAGACATCGACACAATGCTCGATGCAAAACTTGTAGAGGTGATAATAAAGGAGAATATGTATGATTAAGATAGGAAATAAATTTATAGGTAATGAGAACTCCGTCTTTATTATAGCAGAAGCTGGGGTTAATCATAATGGAGATATAAATATAGCAAAAATGCTTGTAGATAAAGCTGTATTTGCAGGAGTTGATGCCATAAAATTTCAAACCTTTAAAACAGAAAAATTAGTTACAGGATATGCAAATATGGCTGAATATCAAAAGAACAACATAGGTAAAGTTGACTCACAGTTTAATATGTTAAAAAAACTAGAACTTTCTTATGAAAGCTTCATAGAACTACAAGAATACTGTAAGGTTAAGGGGATTATGTTTTTGTCTACGCCCTTTGATTTTGAAAGCGCTGACTTTTTATCATCTATAGATATGGAAGCTTTTAAAATAAGTTCAGGTGATTTAACAAATATTCCATTGCTTCAACATATTGCAAGATTTAATAAACCTATAATTTTATCATCTGGCATGGCAACCCTTTCAGAAATTGAAGAAGCGTTAAATGCAATTTATTCCTTGGAAAATAAAGAGGTAGCAGTACTCCACTGTACTTCAAATTATCCAGCATCAATACAAAGCGTTAACTTAAATGCCATTAATACCATAAAAAATGCTTTTAAAGTTGTATCTGGATACTCTGATCATACTGAAGGAATAACTATACCTATAGCAGCGGTAGCCATGGGAGCAAATGTAGTTGAAAAACATTTTACTTTAGATAAGGCTATGGAAGGACCTGATCATAAAGCTTCTTTAAATCCTATAGAATTAAAAGAGATGGTTCGTGCAATAAGAAATGTAGAAGAGGCACTTGGGACTGGAATTAAGAGATACAATTCTAGTGAAATAGATACCATTAAAGCAGCAAGAAAAAGCATAGTGGCAGCTAGAGATATAAAAGCAGGTGAGTGTATAGACTTAATTGACTTAGACTATAAAAGGCCAGGCACAGGGCTTTCACCTAAATTTTATACAGATATTATTGGTAGAAAAATCAATAGAAATGTAAAAATGGATGAACAAATAACTTTAAATATGGTGGAATAAAAGCGAACTAAATTGTTTTATGTTAATATAGAATAGGAGATTTAATATGAAAAGAAAAATAGCAGTTATAACAGGTACGAGAGCAGATTATGGAATATTTTATCATGTTCTTAAAGAAATTGAAAAGCAGGTCGCATTGGACCTTAAACTCATTGCCTGTGGAATGCATTTATGCCCTGAATTCGGAATGACTATAAACGAAATAGAAAAAGATGGCTTTGTAATAGCAGATAAGTTTGAGACTATATTAGCTTCTGATACAGGTGTAGCTATGGCTAAATCAATAGGACTTTCAATTATTAGCATAGCTCAAAGTTTTGAAAGAATAAAACCAGACTTGGTACTAATACTAGGGGATAGAGGCGAGATGTTAGCTGCAGCAACGGCTGCTATTCATATGAATATTCCTGTAGCTCATATTCATGGGGGAGAAGTAACTGGAACAGTAGATGAATCTGTAAGACATGCTATAACTAAGCTTTCGCATCTTCATTTTCCAGCTAATGAAGATAGTAAGCAGAGAATACTTAAACTAGGTGAAAGAGAAAAGAATATCTTTGTGGTGGGAGCACCAGGTCTTGATTACATTAAAAAAACACAATATTTATCAAGGAAAGAAATGTTAGAAAGATTTAATTTAGAAGATGATAAGATATTTTTATTGACGCAGCACCCGGTAACTACAGAACGGGATATGGTGGAATGGCAAATTAGGGAAACACTAGATGCAGTGGTAGAGCTAGGACATCAAACTATAGTTTCATATCCTAACAGTGATAATGGGGGACGTGAAATTATAAGAGTTATTGAGGAATATAGAGCTAAGTATCCATTCTTAAAGGTGTTTAGAAATTTAAATCAAGTAGAGTACCTAAGCTTTTTAGCAATAGCAGAGGTAATGATAGGAAATTCCTCTTCTGGTATAATTGAAGCACCTAGCTTTAAATTACCCGTAGTAAACATAGGGTCAAGGCAGGATGGAAGGCTAAGAGCCTGCAATATAATAGATATACCTTATGGAAAAGAATCTGTTAAGGCGGGTATAAACAAAGCTTTAGGGGATGAGATTTTTAAGAAACAATTAGAGAACTGTACGAATCCTTATGGGGATGGAAATGCCAGTGGTAAAATAGCACAAACTTTAAGTGAAATAAGACTTGATAGAGAGCTCATTCAAAAAAGGATAACTTATTAGCTCAAAGTTGAAAATTGGAGTGATATTATGGAGAAAATCGTCCTTGTAGGTGCAGGCGGGCACTGTAAGGTTATTATAGACATTATAAAAAGCGTTGGCAGATATACTATTGTTGGTGTAACAGACAAAACTTATGTCTTAGGTGAAGAAAAACATGTATTAGATATTCCTATAATAGGTGATGATAGCATTTTGACAGAACTATATAATACTGGTGTAAAAAATGCCTTTGTATGTGTTGGTGCACTTCAAAATATTCAGATTCGCGATAAGATTTATAAACACTTAAAGGACATAGGTTTTAATATACCGTCACTTGTACATAAGGATGCATTAGTTTCTCCTTATTCAAATATTTCTTCAGGGACTTGTGTAATGGCTGGATCTATAGTTAATCCAGGTGCTTTCATAGAAGAGAATTGTATATTAAACACTGGATCAGTAATTGAACATGATTGCAAGGTGCAAAGGAATACACATATTTCACCTAAGGCGTGTATAGCTGGAGGGGTTAATGTTGGATGTAACACTCATATAGGTATGGGAAGTGCTATAATTCAAGCAGTACACATTGGGAATAATGTAATTATTGGTGCCGGAGCTGTGGTTATTGAAAATATAGTAGATAATGTAGTTGCTGTAGGAATTCCAGCAAAAATTATAAAGCGAAGGTGATATTATGAAATTTTCAATTGATAATTATTGTATAGGTACTAATTCAACAATAAAAGAAGCTATGAAGGTTATAGATAAAAACTTAACTGGGGGAGCGCTAGTTGTAAATGAGAATAATGAACTCGTGGGAACTATTACAGATGGTGATATTAGACGTGCCATACTTAAAGGTCGTAGCATAAATGAAGGTATAGAGAGTACATATTTTAAGAATTTTAAATTTGTTACAGAGCAGCATAGTAAAAAGAAAGCAAAAGAGTATATGCTTAGCAATAAGATAAGACAGGTACCTGTTATTGACAAAGATAAAAAACTTATAGACTTATATTTTTTAGATGATATAATATCTTATGATAAAAAGGATAATTATGTTTTCATTTTAGCAGGAGGTCTTGGAACTAGATTAAGACCTTTAACAGAAACAGTACCTAAGCCAATGCTAACTGTTGGTGATAAACCCATATTGGAGCTTATAATAGAACAATTTAAAGAATATGGATATAGGAACTTTATAGTTTCCCTCAATTATAAAGGTGAAATAATAGAGGAATACTTTAAAGATGGGAAAGAATTTGATGTAAGTATAGAGTACATTAGAGAAACTAAAAAACTAGGCACAGCGGGCTCAATAGCCTTAGTAAAGGAAAAATTCACAAAACCTTTCATAGTTATAAATGGGGATATACTAACAGGTATTGATTTTGAAAAGTTTTTAAATCATCATATTAAAAACAACTTTAATATAACTGTAGGTGTTAGGAATTATGAAATAAATGTTCCTTACGGAGTATTAGTTACAGATAATATGCTTATAGAGTCTCTGGAAGAGAAGCCTACATATAAATTTCACATTAATGGTGGAGTATATGCTGTTAATCCAGAGATTATAAAATACATACAAGAAGATGAAATATACAATATGACTGATTTAATAGAAGATGCAATGAATAATGAGTATAAGTCAGGAATTTATGAGATAACTGAATATTGGACGGACATAGGTCAAATAGAGGACTATAAAAAGGCAAACACGGACATTCATAAATTTTTCAAACTATAGGAAAAGGAGTAGATGAAATGAATTGGCAAGGGAAAAAAGTTTTAGTTACAGGTGCGGAAGGTTTTATAGGAAGTCACCTAACAGAAAGATTAGTGGAGCTTGGCGCAGATGTTACGGCTCTTGCACAGTATAATTCTTTTAATAGCTGGGGCTGGATCGATACTTTCGATAAACAGGTTAAAAATAGTATTAAAGTTGTTACTGGTGATATAAGAGAATATGATGGGATGAAGAGAATTATAAAAGGTCAAGAAATAGTGCTACATCTTGCAGCACTCATTGCAATTCCCTATTCGTACCTTTCGCCTATGGCTTATGTAAGAACAAATGTGGAAGGAACCACTAATGTGTTAGAAGCTTGTAGAGAATATGATGTGGAAAAAATTGTGCATACATCCACGTCTGAAACCTATGGCACAGCACTTTATGTACCCATTGATGAAAATCACCCAATGCAGGGACAATCGCCTTACTCAGCATCAAAAATAGGGGCAGATAAAATGGCCGAAAGTTATTATAAAAGCTTTAATATGCCTATAGCTACGTTGAGACCATTTAACACTTATGGACCAAGGCAATCAGCGAGAGCTGTAATTCCAACAATAATATCACAAATACTAGCAGGGAAAACAGAAATTAAACTTGGAAGTTTAACTCCGACTAGAGATTTTAACTTTGTAAAAGACACTGCGGAAGCATTTATTAAAGTAGCAGAAAGTGAAAGAACTATAGGTGAAGTTATAAATGCTGGTTCAAACTATGAAATAACCATAGGGGATACAGTTAAAAAAATAATAAGTATAATAGGTAAGGATGTAAAAATTCTTTGTGATGATGAAAGAATAAGACCAGAAAACAGTGAAGTTAATAGATTATGGGCTGCTAATGCTAAAATAAAAGAATTAACGGGCTGGCAACCGAATTACACTATAGATGCAGGTCTTGAAGAAACAGTAGAGTGGATAAAAAATAATATGCAGTACTTTAAAACAGATATTTACAATGTATAAAGATTTATAATAAAATATACAATTGACGGAGAATGAATTTTTTTAACACGCTCACTGTCAACTGAATAAATGGGAGGTTTATAGTATGATACCTTTATGTATTCCAGAAATTAGAGGCAATGAATGGAAGTATGTTAAAGAATGTATAGATACTAACTGGGTATCTTCAGTAGGAAGTTATGTCAATTTATTTGAAGAAAGATTTAATAAGTATGTAGGTAGTAAAAGTGCAGTAGTTACAATGAATGGTACAGCGGCATTACAGTTGGCTTTAGTAACTGTAGGGGTTGGTGCAGGAGATGAAGTTATAGTACCTTCTTTAACGTTCATATCTTCAATAAATACTATAAAATACGTAGGTGCAGAGCCTGTGTTTGTAGATGTATGCAGAGATACCTTTGTAATGGATGCATATAAAATAGAGGAGATGATAACTCCTAAGACAAAAGCTATAATGCCAGTACATCTTTATGGTCATCCTGTAGATATGGATAAAGTTATGGAAATAGCTAAAAAACACAATTTATATGTTATAGAAGATGCAACAGAATCTTTAGGTTCTACATATAAGGGAAAAGCTACAGGGACTATTGGAGATATAGGATGTTTTAGCTTTAATGGAAATAAGCTAATAACTACTGGTGCTGGTGGGATGTTTGTAACTAACAATTTGGAGTATGGAGAAAGAGCTAAGTTTTTATCTACTCAAACTAAAGTAGTGACAGATAATAAAGCTTTTTATCACCCAGAGGTAGGTTACAATTTCAGAATGCCGAATCTTTTAGCCGCATTTGGTGTGGCTCAGCTTGAAAATATTGAAGAGTATTTAAAGGTTAAAAGAGAAAGCGCAATGTACTATAATGAGCTATTAAGTAAGGTTAAAGGAATTACCTTACCTGTAGAAAAGGATAATGTAGAAAACTGTTTCTGGCTATACTCCATCTTAGTTGAAGAAGAATATGGTATAACACGCGACGAGCTTATACAAAAGCTAAATGAAGAAAAAATAGAGGCAAGACCTTTCTTTATGCCTATACATGAGATGCCTCCATACAAAGATTGTGCGTATGGGGATTTAAGTGTTACAAAGGAGCTTTACGAAAGAGGAATAAATCTTCCAAGTTCTGTGGGTATTAAAAAGGAAGATATTGAGCAGGTATGTCGGATAATAAAAAACTCCAATAAATAATTTTTTTATGCCTTTGTCTTAATGGCATTTCAAAAGGAAATCATTGATTGAACCACTCTAGGTGGAGTCTGTATTCTTAGAGTGGATAAGGGGATGGATATGAATATAGATTTTATAAAGAAACTGTATAAAAGCAGACTTATAAAAAGTGGAATTTGGTTTACTATAGGAACCTTTTTTGTTCAAGGTATTTCTTTTATAACTATGCCTATTTTTACACGCTTGCTTAGTACTAGTGATTATGGAATAATGGGGGTATACTCCACATGGACTTCTGTTTTTACAGCTATAATTACGTTAGGACTGGTGGCTACAGTTAACAATGCTAAGGTGGATTTTAAAGAAAGGTATAATGAGTTTGCCTCGTCTATACTTTTTTTAGCCACCATATTTGCTATCATATGGCTAATAATTGGATTCCTCTTTAAAGAGCAAATAGCGTCTATAATCAAACTAAACTCCATATTAGTTATGTTTCTTATTGTTCAAAGCTTTTTTGGATTTGTTGTAGACTTTTCTAATGCCAAGTTAAATGCTGAATATAAGTATAAGAAATATTTGATTATATCAATAAGCAGTGCTGTTATAAACACAGTTTTAGCTATAATCTTGATAAAAAACATTAAAGTTGATAAATATTATGGTCGAGTTGGTTCTTTGCTTATTGTAGCAGTAATTTACGGTACAATTTTATATATAATTGCTATGAAGAAAAGTAAAAAAATAATAAATCTCCAGTACTGGAAATATGGGTTAGCTATATCTGTGCCAGCAATTGTACATCTTCTATCGGGAGTGATATTACAATCTGTTGATACGGTTATGATACACAGTATGATAGGATCCAGCGCTGCAGGAATTTATACCTTTGCTTATAAAATTGGTATGATAATGTATATTGTGTGGATGGCTTGTAATAAGGCTTGGGTACCTTGGTTTTATGAAAATATGAAGCAAAAAAATTATAGTGATATAGAGCAAAAGATTAAGTACTATATCATGTTATTTTCTATTATGGGTGCTCTACTTATATTTATATCTCCTGAAATAGGAAGGCTAATGGGGACAAAAGATTTTTACAAAGGGTTAGACTATGTACCATTAATCATGATAGGGTATTATTTCCAATTTCTATATAGTATACCAGCTAATCTTGAATTTTATACTAAAAACACAAAGTTTCTTTCTCTAGGAACGCTTATCGCAGCTTTGACAAATGTTGTACTAAACTATATTTTAATTCCAAGGTATGGTGCAGCTGCCGGGGCATGGACAACAATAATATCATACATTTTGTTGTTTTTATATCATTATTATATATCTTTACGTGTATACGAAGTGAGAATTTATAGATTTAGACCTTTTTTATATGGAATTTTATCTATAATTCTAAGTAGTATATTATTTTTTATAGTAAAAAATAATTGGATTTTCAGATATGGAATATTAATATTAATATTACTTATACTAGGATACAAGGCTAAAGAAATTAGTAAAAAGTTCGTGCAAAAATAAATCAAAAGATTGGGATGGATTTTGATGGTTGAGTTAATCTATACAGCACAGAGAAAACAGTTAGTAATAGATGGACATGTTATGGAATTATTTGAATATATAGGGAAAATAAATGTAGAAAAAGAAGCTTTTCAGTACTTATCTTATATAGAAAACCAGAAGGTTAATGGTTTAAACTTAGAAGATCTATATTTATATGATAGTGTACCACTATACGTTTTTAATAGACCTACTATATACAGAAAACTTAACGGTCTGATATTCTGTATTATGATTATAAGGAGTATACAGCATAAAGTAAATGGAGAATTAAATGTACAAACAGATGATGATTCTATGGAAAAGGTTTGTGTAGAGGTATTTAAAATTAAGTGTGAGAAAGTTTATATTAAGGTAAAGATTCAAAATATAAGTAAAGGAAAATTGCTTAGACGATGCATAAAAGGAATAATAAGCTATTATAAGTTTATGTTTAATAATTCAATATTAAATAAAAAAAATTATAATGAACCACTTATGGTTATTTCACATGCATCAGACTTAAACCCTGTTAAGGGTAACGCTAAGGGTTATCACGACACTCAATTAGGGAAAGTCATAGATAAATTAAAAAAAACCTATAGTATTTTAAACTTTCAACAGTTAAACAATAAATTTATCATAGATAAAACACTAAATTACCATGAAGATTTTATACCCTTTGAGTTGTTTATTTTCTATAAAAGGCTTCGAGCAAAAAAATATGTAAATCGTAGCTTACTAGTGGATAACTTAGTTTACGTAGATAAATTAGATTTTCATTTCAATGGACTAAACCTTAAAGATATTATGTTAAAGTACGTAATGAAGGACTTAAGAGAGAACTACTGTTCATATTTAAATGAAATGTTAGTTGCAGAGAGAATTATTAATAAATTTAACATTAACAAATGTTTAGTAGTAGGAGAAGGAGACCGGGGTAGGTGTTTCATAGCGGCAGGCAATAGACTTAAAATAAATACTTATGCTGTGCAACATGGAATAATAAACGAAACCTCATCTACTTATATAATTAATTCAAAATATAAAAATGTGTTAGTGCCACAAAATACATTTTTATGGGGAGAAAAATATAAGGAGTTATTGATAGCAAATACAAATGTGTACCATAAGGAAAATCTTAGTGTAGTTGGGCAAGTGCGAACAGACCAGCTAGTTGAAAATGGATATTTGAAACCAAATAAGCGTAGTGGAATACTAAGAATACTTTATGCTACACAGTACTTTAGGGATTTACTTGAACCAGCCACATTAATGTTATTCAAAGCACTAAACTTAATGAACGAAGAGTATGAATTAATCATAAAGCTTCATCCAGCAGATTTAAACTTTGAATTTTATAAGGATATGATGAAAAAGTTTAACATTAAAAACTGCAAAATATTGAAAGATGGAGATTTATATGAATTAATTAAGTGGAGTGATTTGATAATAAGTGTACATTCAACGGTAGTTGTAGAAGCTGCACTAATGAATAAACCATCTATATGTATAGTACTTCCTAAGTATAATGATGCAGGTGGGTTTGTTAAAGATGGTATATCCTTTGGAGTTAAGGACGAGAATGAGCTCTTAGAGTGTATGGTTAAAATAAATATAGAGGATATGACATTAAAATGTAACACTGAAAGTTATATTGCTGAAAACTTCTATATGTTGGATGGCAAAGTAACAGAACGGATAGTAAATGTCATAGAAAACTGTTAGGAGGGGACTTATGGCTAAAATTTGTTTTTTAGCAGATGCGCATAGTATACATACTAGGAAGTGGGTTCAGTATTTTTCAAAGCTTCATAACGAGATTCATATAGTTTCTATGAGAGAAACAGATTATGTGTATGATAGCAATGTACATGTGCATGTGCTAAAAAGCAAATCTGAAAATAAGTTAAGTTATTTGCTGCTGATAAAGTCAGTGCGAAAACTAGTGAAACAGATTAATCCCCATATATTACACAGTCACTATGCTACTAGTTATGGACTTTATGGAAGGATGTGTAGTTTCCATCCCTTTATAATTTCTGTATGGGGCAGTGACGTGTATGAGTTTCCCAAAGGTAATAAAATTAAAGAACTGCTACTTAAATACATCTTAAAGGGAGCGGACAAAGTTTGTTCCACTAGTCATAACATGGCTGAGGAGACAAAAAAATATTACAACAAGGAAATTATAATAACTCCCTTTGGAGTAGATCTAGATAAATTCAAGTGTAATATACCTATATTAAGTAGCAACAACATTACCATAGGTGTTATGAAGGGCCTAGAAAAAGTATATGGATTAAACTATCTTATTGAAGGCTTTTCACAGCTTATAAGGGAATATCGTGGAACAAAAGAGCTAAGGCTTTTAATTGTTGGGGATGGTACGCAAAGAACAGAATTAGAGCACCTGGCAAAAAAATTAGGTATAAGTTCTAGAATTGTGTTCACAGGTAACATAGATAATGAAAAAATACCTGAGTATATAAACAAGATGGATATAGTATGTTTGCCTTCTTTAAGTGAAAGTTTTGGGGTGTCGGCTGTTGAGGCATGTGCTTGCGGACGGCCTATTCTAGCCACAGAAGTAGGTGGGCTAAAGGAGATAATCTTTGATAATTATAACGGCTTTGTAATTCAGCAGAAAAGCAGTGAGGATATAAAACTAAAGCTCATGAGAATTATTGAAGATGAAAGGCGAATGAAGGAGTTTTCAGAAAATGCAAGAGTATTAGCTGAGGACAAATATAATTGGTTCCATAACGCGAAAATTATGAGTGATATATATGAAACAATAGGGGAAGTCAATAGATAGTAAGTATAATAACTTAAAATGTAGTTAACATTGAAACATTAAAATAAAAAATTGCGTTATTGAAAGTAGAAAATGAGGTAATAGGTGGCGTTGAATGAAGAAAATTGCATTTGTATACTTTAATGAATCATTTGAAAATCAAATAAAATACACTGTTAATACTATATTTCAAGATTATGAGATAGACATATCCATAATTAGCTGGAAAGACTTAAAATCTTACAAAGAGGACTTTGATATAGTGATATCTTATGGTGATAGCACAGGTTATCATGAAGCGGATATTATACTATTAGAAGGCTCGTTATTCTCACAGCAGTATTTAACTATAGAGTCTATTCCTACAAGCATAGAATTTTATGAAGGGTTACCTGTGTTTTTTAAGAACAAGGATAAAGAATATTTTGTGGAAAGCACGCCGGGGAAAATTATAATTAATCTAGATATTATCCAAACTAGCTTTTTCCTTCTAACTTGCTATGAGGAATATATAATAGATATGTACGATAAATATGGTAGAATTAAGGTAGAGAAAAGCATACTGTACAAATATAATTTACTTAGCAGACCCATAGTTAATGAAAGTGTGCAGTGGTTCATAGATATGTTAAACTCCAACTTTAATCTGAGTATTAAAAAGAAAAATTTGTGGGGGGACAAAAGCTTCCAAGTGTTGTTATCACATGATGTGGATGTGGTAAGTAAGTATCTGTCATTTTTCCGGGAAGTTAGACTTCAACTAAGCATTTTGTTCATAAATAGAAAACCATTAGAGGTTTTAAAAAGAGTAAGGGGATATTTAGCTACGAAACTGAATAAAGCCTATGAAGACCCTTGTGATACTTTTGATATGATTTTAGCAATGGAAAAAGAGAAGGGATACAATTCTAGCTTTTATTTCATGACGGATGGTAAAGGATATAGTCCTAAAGCTAAAAAAGTAAAGGATATTGTAAAACGGGTAATTGATGCTAACAATGAGATTGGGTTTCACCCAGGGCTTGGTACAGCTCATGATGAAAGCTTATTTAAAAAAGAATTGATAGTATTTAAAAGACAATTTAACGTAAATGAAAAAGTTGGAATTAGGCAACATTATTTAAGTTTTAATGCTCAAAAAACTTGGGGTATTCATGAAAAATATGGAATACACTATGATACTACGTTATGTTTTCCAGAACAAGCAGGGTTCAAGGTAGGATACTGTTTACCTTATAAACCATATGATTTAGATAAGAATAGAATTATTGACTTATGGGAAATTCCATTGATAGTCATGGATGGTTCCTTAATGCAATATATGCAGCTAGACTTTAAAAGGTCAGTAGAATATATAATGGAACTTGTGGATAAAGTTGAAATCCATAGGGGTATTTTTGTGTTACTATGGCATAACTCTGCAATTTCAAAGGAATATAACATTCATTCTAGAGAGATATTTCAGTGGTTTTATGATTATATTAAAGATTACAATTGTGATGTTACTAGTGGAAAAAATATAATTTCAAAATACGAGAAAACTATATAGGGGGGAAGAAAATGGAACTTATACAAGAATTTAGAGCTTACTATGATTATCTGAAAAAGTATATTTACATAATACTGGGGTTATATATACTTATAGAAATAGCACTCTTTATAAAGATTGGTACCTCAAATGTACTTATGTTTACAAGTAGCATATTTGTAACATTGTTTGTAATTTGTAGTCTTATTTTAATGTTTAAAGATTTTGTTACTGCAAGTTTAATTTACGCCGTAGCCATACCCATAATACCTATGATACTATACATTATGAATAGATTGCATATAGCTGGTGTAGGTGGAGCGGTATATTTAACTTACTTTACTATATACCTAATAAACATGGCTCGCGAATATAACAATGGTGGATTTGATTTTTCAAGACTGAAGGGTAAGTACAACAAGCTTAGCATATTCTATGGCATACTTCTAATATTAGCAGCTATATCTTCCCTGCGAAGCATTTATGTTTTAGAATCATTGAAGTTAGTTTTAATTAGTATAGTTCAAATGATGACCTATAGCATAGGAATGCTTTGCTATAAAAAGAGTAATAAGGAGTTTTATAAAGATATATTGCTTTATTTATGTTTAGGTATTACCTTATCAGCAGGACCAGATATAATCGTAACTTTATTCAACTTAATTGTACGTGGTAATAATCAACATCTTTATGGGGTATTAGGTAGTAATTTTATGCTTGGATATACTATTATAGTAATGCCTTTTATATTACTATATGCTACCAATAAAGAATTATCAGGAAAGTATAATAAAATATATAAATTGTTTTTATTGATCCAAATAATTAACTTTAGTACCCAAAAATCAAGAGGTATTCTTATATCACTAGCTATGTGCTTTTTTATTGTTTTTATTATAGATATAAAGAATTGGAGAAAATACATACTAATATCTATTGTTATATTTTCTTGTATGACCTTTAATGTTATGCATAGGTGGGATATGGAAGAAATTGTAGCAGATATAAAAGTAAACAGCATAGAAAACCTGGTTACCAATAACGCCAGAATATTTGCAAGACTAATAAGTCAAACTAAAAACAGAAGACCTATATGGGCCTTAGCTTTTGGAATGATAAGTGATCACACCTATTTTGGTGTTGGACCAGGACATTTTAAATATTACTATTTACAATATGGTGGAAGCCCTAAGAAAATGTATATAGATGCTCATAATATAATTCTTAATTTGGTTACAGAATTTGGAGTTATATTTACTTTCACTTTTATGTTGGCATGGCTAGGTGGTTTAGTAAAGTCAGTATTTGATATTCTTAAAAATAGAAAGAAAGATTTCAGGGAATTTAAGTGGCCAGGAATCATTGGAGTTCTATGCCTATTAGCATATGGAAATATTACAGGCCAATCGTTTATGACTTCAAGGGACCCACTTAGTGTAGTACCGGCTTTTGTTTTTACTGTGGTGATGATTTTAATGATATACCCAGAAGGGAAATCTGCTAATTAAAAGCTGAGCAGCGTGAGGAGTTAAAAATGAAAAATATATTAATTATAGCTTATTTTTACCCACCGCTAGGTGGTGCAGGAGTTCAAAGAACCCTGAAATTTGCTAAGTTTCTAGAGAAATTTGGATACAAGGTAAGTGTGCTTACTGTAAACAATGAAAAGGGCACTATAAAAGATAAATCCTTGGAACTTGAATCCACTGATGGAATAAAGGTATTTAGAGCTGTGCAAAGAGAAAATTTTATTGTCAATGCTATTGTTAATAGGAATGTAACAGAGATTAAGACAGTGAAAGTAGATAATAAAGAGGATGGGATAAAAGAATCCTCTGAAATTACATTAAAATTCAAAGTTAAGAGAAAGATAAAGAAAATTTTATTAAATGTCTATAGAAATATATATATACCGGATGATAAAATTTCTTGGAAAAAAGATGCAGTAACCTTAGGGATGAAAATAATACAAGAGGAAAAAATCCATGTAATATATTCTACCTCAGCACCATATACTGGACATTTGATTGCCCTAGAATTAAAGCAAAGATCTAAGGTAGAATGGATTGCAGATTTTCGTGATCAATGGGTAGCTAACCCTTTTATAGCTTACTCAGCCTATGCCAAGAGAAAAAATGAAAAAATGGAGAAGTGGGTTATTGAAAAGGCAGATGCTGTAATATCTGTAAGTAAACCAATAATAGATGATTTTGTTAACAGATATAAAAACCAGGATGTAGATAAGTTTAGTGTTATTACTAATGGATATGATGAAGAGGATTTTGATGGCTATAATATGGATAAACTCACTTCAAAATATACTATAACCTATAATGGAACTCTATATGGCAAAAGATCACCAAAGAACTTCTTAATTGCTATAAATAGGCTCATTGAAGCTGGAAAAGTAAAACCTGAGGAAATAATTATTAAATTTGTTGGTCAAATAGGTAAGGACGCCCAGGAGGATATGAAGTTTTTCCTTGTAAAACACCATAATATTATTGAATTTATATCATATTTGCCACATAAAGAAAGTTTAAAGAAATTAGAGGACTCGTCAGCATCACTTCTAATTATTGAAGATGGTGAAGGCAGTGAAGGTATATATACTGGAAAAATATTTGAATACATAAGAAGTGGAAGAGATGTTATCGGTATTGTACCAGCAGGGGTGGCCAAAGATTTAATACTAGATACGAACACTGGATTTTGTTGTCATCCTGAAAAGATAGATGAGATTGAAGAGGTTATATACAAATCCTATAGTATTTGGAAAGGCACAGAAGAAAAGTTAGATATTCAATGGAAGAAAGTCAAAAGGTATAACAGGGAAAATTTAACTAGAGAGCTAGTAAAGGTTATAGAAAGCTTATAAAAAGGTTATAGAAAGGAAGTGAAAGTCCTAATTTTTAGCAAAGAATTACTTTATTAAAAGTTAGGGATTTATATGAAAATATTAACAGTAGTAGGAGCTAGACCGCAGTTTATAAAAGCAGCTGCCGTATCAAATATCATAAGAAAAGAGCATGAGGAGATTCTAGTACATACAGGTCAACATTATGATGAAAATATGTCTAATGTTTTCTTTGAGGAGCTTAAAATACCTAAACCTAATTATAACTTAGAAGTAGGTTCAGGTGGGCATGGCACTCAAACAGGTGCTATGCTAATGAAACTAGAAGAACTGTATATGAAGGAAAAACCAGATGTGGTTTTGGTTTATGGAGACACCAACTCAACCTTTGCTGGAGCGCTTTGTGCAAGCAAACTTCTTATACCAGTAGCTCATATAGAAGCAGGACTTAGAAGTTTTAACATGAATATGCCAGAGGAACAAAATAGAATTTTAACAGATCATATTTCAAAATATCTTTTTGTACCTACAACTTCAGCCGTTAAGAACTTAAGTGCTGAGGGCATTACTAAAGGTGTTCATAATATTGGAGATGTAATGTATGATGCAACACTTAATTTTACAGAGCTTTCAAAAGAAAAATCTGTAATTATGCAGAAACTTAATCTGACTAAAGAAGGATTTATTTTAACGACTATACATAGGGCAGAAAATACTAATGATATTAGTAGATTAAAAAATATTATTGAAGCATTAAATGAAAGTGGACAAAAAATAGTATTACCGTTACATCCAAGAACGAAGAAGTATATGGATGACTATGGCCTAATATTTAGTGATAATATAAAAATAATAGATCCAGTTGGATATTTAGACATGATAAGTTTAGAAATGAACTGCACTAAAATTGTTACAGATAGTGGCGGAGTTCAAAAAGAAGCTTTCTTTATGAATAGACCGTGTATCACTATGAGAGATGAAACAGAATGGGTAGAAACAGTAGAAAATGGCTGGAATATTATTGTGGGGACTGATAAAGCTAAGATTTTAGATGGAATAATTAATTTTATGCCAAATAAGCCTCAAGCAAATATTTTTGGCGATGGTCATGCTGCAGAGAAGATTTTAAAGATTATAAACAAATAATAGAGGTGAAAACATGCGTATTTTATTTTTAACTCAATATTGTCCCCCAGAAGTTGGGGCACCTCAAAATAGAATTTTTGAGTTTGCTAAAAAGCTAAAAGAATTTGGTCATGATGTTACAATATTAACAGCATTGCCCAATTACCCTAGAGGAGAAATTTTTGAGGAGTATAAGGGAAATAAGGTAGTTTTAGAAGAAATTGAGAGTATTAAGATAATCAGAACAAGCATTTACGCTACAAAATCTAAGAGTTTTACTAAAAGATTAAGAAATTATTTATCTTTTACCTTATCCTCTGTATTTCAAGGAGCTAAGTATATAAGCAAACAAGATGTAATAATAACAGAATCACCCCCTTTATTTCTTGGCTTTTCAGGGTATGTGCTAGCAAAGCTAAAGGGCGCAAAATTTATTTTCAATATATCTGATTTATGGCCAGAATCAGCTGTAAAATTAGGAGTACTTCATAATAAGTTATTTATAAAAATGTCTGTATGGCTAGAAGAATTTTGTTATAGAAAAGCAGCTGCTGTTACTTGCCAAACGGAAGGGATAGTGGATGATATAGTAGGCAGAGGTTTTAATAAAAACAAAGTACACCTTATAACAAATGGAGTAGATACAAATCTATTTAAAAAAGAAAATAGGGATGAGTGTTTTAGACGTGAAATTGGAATCGAGAATAAATTTGCACTATGTTACGCGGGTATTCATGGACTTGCACAAGGACTACAGGTTATAATAAATGCTGCAGAGATAGTAAAACACGAAGAAAATATTCAGTTTATTTTTGTAGGTGATGGTCCAGAAAAGCAAGACCTTGTAAGTATGGTAAAGGAAAAAAAACTAAAAAATGTTACCTTTTTACCACTTCAGCCTAAGGTGAATATGCCTAAAATTGTAGCCTCTATGGATGCAGCTATAATTCCCTTAAAGAAACTAGATTTATTTAAAGGTGCTCTACCTTCAAAAATGTTTGAGACCTTAGCTTCAGAGGTACCTATTATTTTATCAGTACAGGGTGAAGCAGAAAAATTAATAAAGAATGCAAATGCAGGAATCGTTGTGGAGCCAGAAAATTCGAAAGAAATTGCAGAAGCAGTGTTAAAGTTATATAATGATATAGAACTTAGAAAAAGATTAGGTGAGAATGCAAGAGCTTATGTTATGCAGAACTATGCAAGAGAAACTATAACAAGAAAACTAGAAAAGATATTAATGAATTTATAAAAATCATAAAAATAATAAGTCCCTCACTTGCAGATATAGATGTTTTTGAAAGTGAGGGACAACTTCCGTAGAAATTATATTATTTTAATATATAGAGGTGTAAAAAATGAAGTCTAAGTATAGTATTTTATATTATTTAATGTGCATTTACATAGTAATAATGCCTCTGATTCAGGAAGGGACTAATTTAAAAGGGGTACCTGTTTCAGACATTCTATTGAGTATAATCATGTTTTTATATCTCATAAAATTAATTTCAGATAAGTATACAAGAAAAAGATTTTGCTATGGTATTAAAGACTTCTTTAGTAGTACTCTAAGTATTTCAATAGTGATATTATTAGGTATAATGATAATCTCAACCTCCTATGCATTAGAGAAAGGATTAGCTCTAAGTGAAAGTGCAAGATTCTTAACTTATGTGTTTATGTTTTTTTTAATAAAGTATGAATTTAATACAAAAGAATTAGCAAAAAACCTATTGGGCTGCTACATATTTACAGCAGCAGTCTTGAGTATTTTTGGTATAATACAATACTTTACAACCATTGGCTTGGATGAAAAGTTTATTGAAAAATACTCCTCTGGGTCTAGAGTGGTTAAAATTGCTGCCACAATGTATAATCCTAATGCCTATGCCGCCTTTCTTATTTTGATTATTTTTCCAGTAATAATGCTAACAATTTACGAAAAAAATAAAAGGATTAAGAGTATATATGGAGCAATATCAATTTTAATGTTTGTAAACATAGTTATGACTGATTCTAGAAATGCGCAATTGGGATTTTGTATAGGTGTATTAGTTTTATTTGTTCTTTATAGCTACAAACTAATTATAGTTTTTGGTGGGGCAGGTATTATGGCTTTATTTATACCATCAGTTTTTGATAGACTTAAGGACTTACCAAACGATGTACAAAATGTGTCTAGAATTAAATTGTGGAAAACGGCTATAATGATGATTAAGGAGCATCCAATTCTAGGTGTTGGTAATGGAAATTATGTCAGCCGATATGATGAGTATATTAATAAGTATAAAGGTTTAAGCTACAACGCCTATACGAGATATCCTGCACATAATTCTTATTTAAAGCTTCAAAGTGAACTGGGCATAATAGGAATAGTATCTTTTTTAATGATATTAATAACAGCGATTTTAAGAGTGAAAAAAATATTTACTATAACAAAGGATAAATTTATAAAAGCTTTTTACATGGGTGCTTTCGCATCAATGATAGCATTTTACTTTATGAATATATCAGATAATCTATTTTTTGTACCTAAAGCTACAACATATTTTTGGTTCTTAGTAGCTACGGCTGAAAGTATATTAAACTCCTCAAGAGAAAATTTTTAAATATAGCTAATTAAGAAATTTAGATATTTAAGAGACCTTAAATATTCATGAAAAGGTAGGCGTTAAAGATGAAGAAAAATAACATCATAACTATAAATAAGAAAACACACATTGAGGATAAAAAGCTTCAATTCATATTTAAGAGATTAATGGATATTACATTATCTTTAATTGGAATAATTATATTATCACCTGTATATTTAATTATTATTATAGCTATTAAACTAGATTCAAAAGGTGCATCTGTATTTAAGCAAGTTAGAGTAGGTAAGGATGGGGAAAACTTCACTATCTATAAGTTTAGAACTATGGTAGTTCAAGCTGAAAGCAAAAGAGAGCTCCATATAGACCCAAACGATTTAGAGAATTTTGTATTTCAAAGTAAGTCAGATAGCAGAATAACGAAGGTTGGGAATTTTTTGAGGCGCAGTAGCTTAGATGAAATTCCACAGTTATTTAATGTTTTGTTTGGACAAATGAGCCTTGTAGGACCCAGGCCTGAAATACCAGAGGTGGTTAAGTATTATCCAGAAAGCTACCATCAAAGACTTCTAGTTTTGCCAGGAATCACTGGACTTGCACAAATTAGTGGAAGAGGAGAAATAGAGCTTGGGAAAACTGTGGCTTATGATCTGAATTATATTATGAATTTTTCAGTGGCATTAGATATAAAGATACTCTTCTTAACAGTGGTATCTGTGTTTAAAAAAGAAGGTGCTTATTAAGCATTCACTTTGTGACAGAGCATTCAATTTACCACTGAACCACTTATTATAAAGAACCTAATTTTATAGGGATATCTACAAACGTAGATTATTTGGAGGGATTTTATGACAACGAGAATTTTCCAGTACGATATTTTTGATGATAGTATGGAAGAATTCCTTAAGAGTGTAAACAGTTTTGAAAAAGTACATATTGTTTCTGGAAACCCACAAGTGCTTTTTAATGGACTACAAAATAATGTATTGTTAGATAATTTATTAATACTGTTTGAAATATTATTAAGAATAGTTGACAAAAAAGAACTTGGATGTCTGTGATTAAAGGTCATGATATGAGCAATAATTTTAAGTCAACATTTTTTGTTTTTGCTTGTCCTCAT